>JBAQWI010000371.1:0-7907 GCA_049298835.1 Oscillospiraceae bacterium | reverse complement strand
TCAATTATAATTGTGCCACTATTAACTTTCATAAGTTTATATTCATGATCGTCTGTATCATAATAGGGAGTAAGGCCGTCATCAAATATTGTCTTTCCTAAAATGCGATTGTTATTTGTTATATTCTTATATTCAATTGATAGTCCATAAGTATTTTCAATAATATGCTCAATAGGAACAGGCTGTGGCTCTGCGTTTAAATATTCTTTGTTATATCCACAAAGCACATTTCGTGCAACAGCCTCCAATGTGTTTTCATTATAAAAAACCTTTACCATCTTGTCCTCCTGTATGTCAATCGTCCAAGTTACGTTTTAATATGCGATTAATAAAATCTTGCCATTCTATATCGTCAATATCATGTTCCTTTGCGGTACGAAGGGCAGTACGAACAATATCTTTTTCCATAATATATTCGGGTAAATCCGCACTAACTGTATTTTTAGACCTTGCTGCAAGGTCATACATAAGCTCCATATCTTCTTTGCTAAGTAGCAAAATGCCACCTATCTTTTCAAGGATATCTTCTTTGGGAGCAACACGCCTGTCCTTTTCTATATCGCAAATATAAAATTCAAGATAAATTTATAAACGAAATATGAGGTGGCAGAAAAAACTGCCACCTCATATATTTAGATATATTTTTTCCACCATTTCGCGGTATTTATCGATTATATTGAAAGGGGATAGTATTTTAATATTACCGGCAAATTTAAAAATCCATGCATAAAATGTTGGAGTTATTGTAACATCAACTGTTGCCTTAAAATACTCATCATCAATTATTTCTGTTTCTACACTTTCTCCGAAGCGGTCAATCATTACTTTCATAAGGTTGTTTCTGCATTTTAGCTCAACTGTTTGAGATTCGCCATCGTACATGTCAAACACTTGTCTGCAAAAATCAGTAATATCAAAATCGCTTGGGATAGGTTTAATGCCATTATTCAGTATTTTCGGTTTTGTCATGCGGTCAACTCTGAATTTGACGATTTTATCATGTTTGGGGGAAAAACCAAACACATAATAATGATTATCATTCCATGATAGCGCATAAGGACTGAGATTGTACTCATAGCTATTATGTTTTTTTATTTTCTGCTTTTTTTGTGTGTATTCATAATACTTAAATGCTATTTGCATTTTTGTATTTATAGCTTCGTGTATGGTGTCGACTATGTAATAGATTTCCTCATTTTCAGGTTTAACTCGCTTATTAATATATAGCTGTCTGTCAAGAGATTTCCCTCGATGTTCACTTGTGAAGGAAGTTAATTTTTTTATAAGCTCGGCACTCTTTTTTTGAGTAATAAACTTTGATGATGCCACTGCATCTACAAGCAGCTTAAGTTCTGGCTGCTCAAACCACCGGCTACCGACAAAGTATCTGTTTTGCCTACTTTTAACGGTGATAACATCAATTCCAAACTCTTGCAAAAGTTCAATATCCAGCGGTATAGTCTTGCGATGCACACTTATTCCCTGAGATTCAAGATGGTCAATAATATCTGTGGTTGATACAGTGTGTTCATCATCAGTCTTTTCAAGTAGGTATTTGAGTAGATATAGAATTTTGGATTTAGGATTTTGGGGCATGGGCACACCTACTTTCGGTTAAGTTGTGGTAAGGCTGTGATTAGTCATATCAATCTTTTCCACAGCACCATTTATATTTTTTTCGCTACCGCACGGGCAAGGCTGACTTCTGCTGATTTTATTTGCTTTTAGAGGTTCAGTAAAAAATAGTTTTAAGAATGATTTTTAATTTTTAGAGATCTCCATTGGCGTGTGTCCATTGCTAAGCCATAACCTTATATTACACACAATTTATAAACATTATATTATAAATTTTCCCTATTGACAATGCTGAATTTTATTTTTAGTATAATATATTTACAATTACAAATATCATATTTAGAATGTGTGTGTTTGTCGGTTGTCGATATGAAGAGCAGAAGAAAAATGAAGATTTCCAATAATCGTTATGCATCTAAAATTAGCTGCGAGTCTTTTCAATTTTTAACTACAAATCTCTATATTTATTATTTCTCTGTACATAATCATTCCCTGTTAAAGTATTTCCTTTAGTACATAGTCCACTATAAAACAAAGTGCGTAAGAAATTCTAGAAATATGAAAGATATAAGTTATAATGTATGTTTGTGTTGATAATTGTATAGCATTAGCGTATAGTTTGGCGATAATTAGACGTCGAACTTTCACTAACTGATGAATTTAAAAGTAACCTAATAATTCTTTTCACTAAAAATATTTTAAAGTGTTAACAAGTATGATATAATGTAAATTATTTAATATGCATATCAAGTACATATTTAGGGGTGAAATTATTTTGTTTTGTAAAAATAAGATGTGGTTGCAAATATTATTTATGAGCTTAATATTAATTGGGGCTACACTGCTTTCCTTGCTAATTAAAAATCTTGGATTTTCTGATACAAATATTGTTGTTATCTATATTTTATCTGTACTAACTATTTCATGCATCACTAAAGGATATGTATTTGGAATCATTGCATCTATTGTTTGCATGTTTAGTTTCAATTTCTTCTTTACAGCACCGATTCACACATTTAATGTATATAATAAAAGCTATTTATTAACATTTGCTGTTATGTTAATAGCATCAATACTTACAAGTACACTTACAAGTAAAATTATTCAATCATCAGAAGTTGCAAATAGAAACAAAAAGCAGTTTCAAACACTTTACAAGATAAGCAGTTCTTTAGCAAAAGCTTCAAGTATTTCTGATGTTGCAAACATATCCGTACAGTGTCTGTCTAATCTACTGGACTGTGATGTAACCTGCATCACAACAATTGACAACTCAAGCTATAAATATAGCATTAAAAGAGAAGAACGTTCTATTACAACGCAAAAGTTGTCTAAAGAACAAATTGATATGATAATACAAGATAAGTACATTTTCCCTATTGAAAATCAAATAAACCAATATGGGATAGTTTGTTTACCAAATAACTGCTTAATTGATGAAGATGAAGAGAGCACACTACTTTCTTCAATAACTAATCAAATTTTTGTAGCAATGGAACGTGAATGTCTGGCTAGAGAAAAAGAAAATGCTAAAAATGAAGTGGAACAAGAAAAATTTAAAAGTAATTTGTTAAGAGCAATTTCACATGATCTTAGGGGACCACTTTCAAATATTTCTGGCGCATCGGAAGTGCTTTTGTGTAGCATTAAGGATCAAGACAATTTAGAATTTGCAAAAGGAATATATGACAGTTCTATTTGGCTAACCCAAATGGTTGAGAATATATTGAGTTTAACTAAAGTACAGGAAGGCTCGTTACATATTAATAAAAAGGCCGAAGTTGTAGAAGAAATTATTGGAGTTGTGTTAGGATATTTTTCGAAATATTCAAGTGAATATCAAATTTCAGTCGATATTCCGAATAAAATTATTTTGGTTCCTATGGATGGAAAGTTAATTGTGCAGGTTCTTATTAACTTAATAGATAATGCAATAAAACATTCAACTGTAATGGATGAAATTACAATAAAGGCAACCGTTGATAAAAATCAGGTCTGGTTTAGCGTAACTGATAAAGGGACAGGCATAAATCCAAAGAATTTACCAAAGCTCTTTGATCTTTTCTTTATTTCGATTGATTCACCAGTAGATACAAACCGAGGTAACGGGTTAGGACTCGCAATATGCAAAGCAATTGTAACTGCTCATGGTGGAAAAATCTTTGCGGAAAATAATTCAAACCAAGGTGCAACTTTTCGTTTTTGTTTGCCGATAGGAGGAATATAGCATGGAGAATGACAAGTTATTTCTTGTAGTAGAAGACGATAAACAAATCAGATCATTTATTAGTTTTTCTCTCAAAACACAGGATTATAAAAGTATAGAAGTATCAAAAGGAAAAGATGCAATGCAAATAGTTATGACGGAAGATCCCGATGTTATAATTTTAGATTTAGGATTGCCGGATATGGATGGATTAGACATAATTAAGCAAGTCCGTGCTTTTTCTAATATCCCAATTATTGTTGTATCAGGTCGAGATCAAGACAAAGAAAAAATCGAAGCTTTAGATGCTGGAGCAGATGATTATCTCACAAAACCGTTTAGTGTTAATGAACTTCTCGCTAGAATCAGGGTTATTTTAAGACATTTTGAGAAAAAAGTAACAAATGTGCCTAAGATATATAAAGTTGGTGATTTGGAAATTGACATTGATAAACATTTGATATTACAAGAAGGTAATGAAGTTCACTTAACTTCCATGGAGTTTAAAATTATTGAAATACTTGTTAGAAACTCTGGGAAAGTACTTACTCATAGTTATCTGTTAAAAGAAGTATGGGGGTCTTATTTAGAAAGTGATACACAATCATTAAGAGTATTTATGGCGAATATTCGTCGTAAGATTGAAAAAAATCCAACCAATCCACGGTATATAATTACTGAAGTCGGTATAGGTTATAGGTTTGTTGGGGAATAGAAAAGTACATATTTGTATAAGAGGCAGAGCACGATAATGTGCTTTGCCTCTTATTTATACAATCTTTATATAAAATCTTTTATCTTTATACTAGCTTTATATATCTTATGATATGATAGTTATAAGGAAATGGAGGAATAATTATGTCGATTTTAAAAAGAGATAAACAAGAAAATATTGTTATTGCTGGTTGTGGTAACATTGTCTCCTATCTGGTATCAACCCTTTGTGAGCAGACAGATAACATATCAGTTATTGATGCTGATGGAGAGTGCTTTACTGCGCTTAAAACATCATCCATTAAAAGCTATATTAATGGTGAGGCTACAGATATAGATGTTTTGGAAACAGCCGGTATTAAATTTGCCGATGTTGTAGTTGCTGCAACAAATAATGATAATGCAAACGTTATGATAGCTCAAATTGCTAAAAAATACTATAAAGTAAACACAGTTGTTGCAATAATTGAGGATTTAGCAAAAGGGGATTTATGCAGAGACATTGGAATTGTTACTATCTCACCATTAATGTTATCTATTAATCAATTACAACTAATTCTAGCGAATGAAAAGAAGTGATAGTTTTATGAATATTCTACTTGTAGGCGGCCAACAAAACGTTCATTATCTTCTTAAATCTTTAAAGGCAGATGGACACGAAGTTGTAATAATAAATTCGGACTATAATTTGTGCCAAACTTTAGCAAATGAATATGAGATTATAGCAATATGTGGAAATGGTACAAGTGCAATAATTTTAAAGGAAGCTAATGCGTGTAAAATGAATATTGTTATTGCCTTATGTGAAAATGATGCCGATAACTTAATGATTTGTGAAACAGCTAAAAAATCATTTCAAGTAAAATCTACTTATGCAACTGTTAATAATCCTAAAAACATAGATGTATTTAAAAATTTGGGTGTGGATAAGTGTGTTAATCCGTCAAGTATTTTAGAACAATTAGTAAAGCAACAAACCATTGAAAATAGCATTACAAAATATTTTAATATAAAAAACAAAGACTTTGTAATAAGGGAAATACAAGTTTCAAAAAAATCTTCTTCTTTGAATAAAAAGTTATTTGAAATAGGATTTCCTGAAAATAGCAATGTTGTATCAATATTTAGAGGTGATGAAGTTATTATTCCGCAAGGAAATACACAACTTCTTTTTGGCGACAGAGTCTTAATCGTTGCTTCATCTCAAGTCTTAGATGAAGCAATATCTCTACTCAACGAAAAGAAAAAAGAGAATATTATTTTTTAGAATAGATAAATATATTTAAAAAGCTTGAGATTCAAGTAATACATAAAACATTAGGTATCCTCATTGAGAGGATACCTAATGTTTTATTATAAACGATATGGTAATTTTAGAATCTTAAATTTATGTATTGCAAAAATCACTGACAACAAAATAATAAGTAAAATTATTGCTAACGTGATTTTAAGGGGGGATATTTGTTCTTTAACTGGATATCCTTTCTTTACAATTTGTATTTTTTGACTGTGTATATCTGCCTCACCACCGTGTTGTGTACATGCTCTATGAAAAACGCCGGAAATTAGAATAATATCTCCTTTGTTTTTATAATCACCAAATTTTTTCACTTGCTGTGCATCTTCACTTTTTAGCCATATGCCCATTGCATTAGTGCCATCATGAATATTCACCCAACAATATTTATTTCTTTCCAAAGGCTCGCCTATGGCTTCGCCTTGTACAGTTATAGTCTTTCCATTTAACTGTTTGGCATTTTCTATTAAGCTGTTAATTTCTGTTGCTTTGCTACTAGCAGATACTTGAGTCGGAAATATTAGCAATATGAAAATTAAACTCAATAAAATTCTAACTACTTTTTCCATGTTTTTTTAACCCCTTTTACCATATAGCCTATTAAAGCAAAAACAGAAATAAACTCTAGCCTTCCCATATACATGGCAATAATATAATATATTTTCATTACACTAGGCATAGATGGAGCCGTTATTCCTATAGAAAGACCTACATTTCCTGTAACAGAAGCTGCCTCAAAAGCTGAACTTGCTATTGGATATCCGTATAAAGTTCCTAATATGGTTCCTATACCAAAGATAATAATGTAAAATAATATAATCAATGAAGATAATTTTACGAGGTTATCATCTAAAGCCGTGTCTTTTATATGGTGGAACTTATAAACTTTGACATTGCGTTCTGAAGAAAGCAATTTTTTAATATCAGCAATAATTTCTTTGAAAACCACCGCTACTCTAAGTCCTTTGAATCCACCAGCGGTTGAGCAAGCTGAACCACCTATTAACATTACTGCAACCATAATTAGTATGCCAAAATCTCCCCATTCAAGTGCAAATTGCCTTGCATAAATGTTTGTAAATCCGGTAGTGGTATGTGCAGACAAAAGATTGAATATATTTCTTCTGAACTGGGAAATAGCATCTGGATATACATTTGTTTTTGAAAGCCATGATAAAGTAAGTATACATGCTACTACAGATGTAATAAAGAAACTTCTTGTTTCAATATTCTTAATAAGCTCTTTCCTTTTACCTTGCCAGATAGCATAATGCAAACCAAAATTAAAAGAACCGATGACAAATATCGCCATACAGATAATTTCATATGTAAGACTATGATAATACATCATATTCTGAGTATTTGGAGAAAATCCACCTGTACTCCAAGATGATGCAAACATATAAAATGCATGGAAGAAAGATGATGCAGGATTAAGTCCTATTCCGATACCAACACCCCATAAAATAAATGTTCCAACAAATAAATAAATCATACTGATTTTCCATATAATCTTTGCAGTTCCTACAACATTTGGTACAATTTCTATATCTTTAGCCTCACCAACATATAGCTTATATGCACCACTAGCTTGTTTAGACACAAAAGTAAGGGCAAGAACAATCATCCCTTGTCCACCTATAAATGTGAGAATGTGTCGCCACATATTCAATCCTATAGATAAATGATCCAAATCTTGTGTCAATAATACTCCTGTTGTTGTAAATCCACTCATTACATCAAAGCAAGCATCTAGAAATGATAAAGTATGACCACTTAACTGATAGGGAAGTGCACAGAGTATCATTAATAAAATCCATGAAAATGCCGCAATGATATAACCGTGTTTCCATTGAGTTTTTGCATTATTTTGCTGGGTACGTCTACCAAATAATATTAGACCAAGACCAGTGAGCATAGTAATGCATAAGCTGATAATAAAATCAATCATAGGATCCCATTCGCCACAAATTATTGTGAAAAATGTAGGAATAAGCATTAACAAAGCGGTTCCGCAAATAATGATACCACTATAATAACAAATAATTTTAATGTCGCTCACTGCTTTTTGAGTGCCGTTCACTGCTTTTTCAGTTGTATTCATTATTTCACCTC
>JBAQWI010000370.1:0-1506 GCA_049298835.1 Oscillospiraceae bacterium | reverse complement strand
GATATATTGGCACAGATAGAAAATATCATTAAGAACCGATATCGCAGTTTTGATAATGATAAAATATACATAACAAACAACCCTATATTGAATCGTATTACCTATATAGTTTTTCCGGTATGGGATTTAGACCAACTGGCACAAGTATTTCAAGAATTAATATAGAGTTAGGATAAGGGATTTACATGAAAGAGCTTATTGATTCTGTTTTGACTAGATGGCTTGAAATTGAATACTATGCTATCGCTAATAAAACAAAATTCATCTCATATTCAGCAGAGGCGGATTATGAACTTATTATGGATTCAATTCGTTGCTTAGATTACATAACGGCGATGGAGAAAGGAAGGCATCAGAATTACGTTATAACGGTCATCGCGCTTATGTGGGAACACATAGACAAAACTAAGTATGATATTAAGAACTTTGTATTAAAGATTCTAACTCGAATAGGTTACCCGACTTCCGCCATCATAATTGACAATGAGTTTACAGAAAGTGGCGACAAGTTTTTTAGACCAAATAGTATTTTAGATATGCTAACCTTAACACTCGAACAACAGCGAAATGAAGTCATTATCAATAAGCATAGTTTTTTGCTTACTGATTTTCAAAAAGAAATATGGGATGCAATGGATACAAGCAGCCTTATAGGTATTTCTGCGCCCACTTCCGCAGGAAAATCTTTTGTATTGCTACTTAAAACAATTTCTCGCTTAGTTGCCGATGAATTTGATATTGTATACGTAGTCCCCACTCTGAGTTTGCTTAATCAGGTAACTGAAGACTATAATAAAATGCTCAAAAAGCTTGATATTACTAACTGCAAAATAGTAAACAGCTTTATTCCTGACAATAAAGAAGATTCATCAACCATATATATTCTTACCCAAGAAAAGGCGTTGGGCGCTTTTTCGAATGAAGAGACTGCGTTTGCCAAAAAGCTGATACTTGTTGTTGACGAAATACAAAATATAGAAAGAATACATCACTCGAACGATTTGCGCGCAAAGATATTATACGACACCTTAATCGAGTTTCGGCAAAAGGATAATATTGAGCAAGTAATAATATCGGGACCAAGAATTGACGATATAGATAATCTCGGCGAAAAAATCTTTGGGGATGCTACGCTCGAATTAAGAACAGATATCAGTCCAGTGCTAAATTTAACCTATAGCATTAAAAAAATTCAAAATAAATACTATTTAAAGCAGTACTGCGCCCTAAGGTCAGGAGCTTTCTCAAGAGAAATAAATGACACAACATATATTGCTGGGTATGGTAAAAAGCATTATACCGATGAGTATAAGAAGTATTTAAAGACCTTTATCAAAAATATTGGCTCTGGAGACCAAAACATAATATTTGCCCCTACATCAAATACTGCAAAAGACATAGCAATAGCTATTTCTGATGACATTATCGACACGAAAGGCCCCTTGGAGGATTTAATCAATTATTACGCAGATACAATTAATGCAAACTACGCGATGTGTACTACTC
>JBAQWI010000369.1:0-2048 GCA_049298835.1 Oscillospiraceae bacterium | reverse complement strand
CACAAGGAGTGTTGTCTCCTGTATTCACACGCTCCAGCGGATCACGCACCATGGATTTACGTAAATAACCTTCTTCATACCCTTTTCGCACACCAGCATTTACAGCTTCACCCAATGGCATGCCTGTCCAAGCTACTTCTTGGCCAATATCCATAATAACAACGGTAGTACCCGTATCATGGCAACAAGCAATCTGTTCCTTTTTCGCATATTCAGCATTATCGATCAGCAAACTAATTGTATCTCTTCCGTAAGGCGACTCCTCTTTTACAAGCGCTTTCTTTAGTGCGCACACAAAATTATCTCCTAATTCATAGCATGCTTTTTTACATAAATCTGCAATGACCGGGATCAGTTCACTTGTGTCAATTACTCTTGTCATTTTCTTCTCTCCTAATTAAATATTTTTGGTTTAATAAAACGGATAAAGCTTTGGCAGCAGAACCATACTTACGACAAAACATGCTGCGGTGATAGTGAAAGAATTATTTTGTTTTACGTTAAACAAGTATTCAGTTCCGAACCTTGAATTGATTATATACCAGCTAATCCATTAATAATATTTCTAATTATTGATATTAGTATCAATAGAATTTATAGTAGACGTTATTCAAATTAGCTTGGAAAGCTAGTTAAAATATACTACTATGATAGAAGATTGATCTTGAAAAAATCAGAAATGGGTGGATAAACTGCTATGGAACAAGAAATGAAGTATATCTATACTATTTACAAAGAGAAAAACTTTTCAAAGGCTGCAGATAAACTATTCATGACGCAATCCGCACTTAGCATGGCTGTTCAACGCGTCGAGGCTCGATTAGGAGAAACTGTTTTTGATCGAAGCAAACGCCCACTTCAACTGACACCTGCAGGAAAAATATACATCCAAAAGTATTTTGAAATAATGCAACTTGAAAATGAGCTCAAAGAGCAGATAAATG
Organism: Oscillospiraceae bacterium; assembly: GCA_049298835.1. Classification (GTDB taxonomy): domain Bacteria; phylum Bacillota; class Clostridia; order Oscillospirales; family Ruminococcaceae; genus Paludihabitans. Next base: position 1,104 of record JBAQWI010000369.1, on the reverse strand, counting down.
ATTTGAGCGATTTGAAGCGAGGAACACTTGTTATTGGCGCGACGCAATACTTATCCTCATATATTCTGGCGCCAATAATATTGGAATTCATCAAATGCTTTCCATCAATAAATATCAAGCTTGTTGAATGTGGTTCCAATAAGTTATCCAAAAAACTGTTGAACGGTTCCATCGACTTAACACTAAAATGCGATGAATACGGGGATCTGCTAACATCAGAAGGAATCGCGTTCCAGGACAACTTGCTTCTTTCAATTCCTAAAGCAATGATAGAGGAATATGGTATTCCCCAGATAGGACTGAACAAAAACCAAGTAATAGTAGGTGCATTTTTTGACAACGATTTTCCTTATCTCGATTTTTCTTTCCTCAATCAGATTCCTATAATATCCTTAACACCAGGGAATAATTTACATACACGACTCATGGAATTATTTCAGCAGAATGATATCTTACCCAACGTTACATTAGAAGTACAGCAGATGGTAACTGCCTATCACCTCTCTGCCAATGGTCTGGGTGCGACACTGGTGTCTGAACATATAATCAAGCAAAATCTTGACAAGGATGCCCTCTATTTCAAAATAGATTCTCCCTTGATGATCAGAAATTTTGACTTCATAGTAAACAAAAAAAGCTACCTATCGAAGACAGCTAAGAAATTTATGGAAATGACAACCACTTATTATCAAGATTAAAGAATGCCAGTAGTGTTCATCATCTCAAGTCAAAAAAGCAAGTACCTATGTTAGGTGCTTGCTTTTTCAATGTGATTTGTTAACGGAAGTAAGTTATTGCCGACAAACCTTTTCGATGAATGTTTTGAAAGAATATGACCCAGTAAATCTATCATAGCCACCATCGATAGACAGAACGGGTTTTTCCCAAAAAACATCGCATGTTTGCGGAATGCCGATTATTTACCGGATTCCCTCACTCTGCGATCTGAGGCAGCAGGTCTCCTGTATCGCTCAGATTATATTCCGCCAGAGAGAAACTGCTGATCAAGGTGTAGGGCTCCCCGGACGGAGGCACCACCGTAGATTCGTAGTGGACGGCCGTCAGGAAATCTTCCTCATTGATTTCATAGGTGATGGTGACACC
>JBAQWI010000368.1:0-6087 GCA_049298835.1 Oscillospiraceae bacterium | reverse complement strand
GTGCTATGACGTCTCCAGCAACTATCTTATCTCCAACATTAACTTGAATTTTACCCACAGTACCCATTTTGCCACCAGGGATAGTCGTCATTTTAATTATCATAATCCGCTCTCCTTATTCTATAGAAAAGGAGCCTATTTTATTGAAAAACAGGCTCCTTTTATTATGTGTATTTATTAATCGATTACAACACCTGATAATATTAATTTCACTCCGTTAGATAAGCAGTCGCCTACAGGGCATGTCTTTTCAATAAATTTTGCAAATGCTTCAACTTTTTCTTTTGGCTCATTTGTCTTAAAGTGCATTGCAAAACGAATTTCCTGGAAACCGCTTCTTACATCTGCAAGACCCATAAATCCGTCTGGATCTAAATCGCCTTCTAGCTCAACATGAAACTCTTCAAATTTAAAGTCATGAGCAGGCGCAAAAGCACTTGCTACGATAGTCTGACACGCACCAAGTGCACATAGAACAGCCTCAACTGGATTCATAGCAGTATCGGTACCGCCAAGATCTTCTGGCTCGTCCAAAAGAATTTTAAAACCTCTTGAATTAGTTTCTACCTGTAAGCCTCCAGGTAATTTTTTAGCAGTTGCTTTAAAAGTAGTTAACATATTGAAATCTCCTTCTTTTTGGTAAATAAATAATACCATGTTTGATTACGTTAATATATTAACATACTTGTTTTAAAAAATCAATAGTTAGCTAAGTATCTTTTGTGAAATTTTTATAAAGTCAATAATAATGGACGTTTTTTCTTTTGTGTATCATTTAAAATCTAGTCTTTGAAGTACAAAATCAAAAGGGCTACAAATGGCACATTATTTTAACTAAGAAACTTTATTGCAATAATATAGTATGTCATATATACTTATTTGCAAAAGGTGGTGTGATTTTAGAATATTTAACTATAGGAAAGATGGAAAAGCTTGATAAGATTTCGCAACAGACATTGCGACTGTATGATAAAATAGGATTACTATCGCCTTGCGATATGCCTTAAAAAAAGATTATTAATTTCCTTTTGTTATTATAATTTCTCCATCTTGAGGAACAGCATCAAATATTACATAGAGACCATCCGTCTCTGAAGTAATTGCTGTTGCTATATTGTTGGAATCTTGAGTAACATTTATATATGTCCAACCGTCAGGTAATTTAAATTTTAATGTCAATGGGAAGTTTAAATATTGCTGTAAGTGTTGTGCAAGCATTGTATCATTTACAGATAAAAAATATTTATACTGAAGAACATCTTCCGTACTTGTATTTTTAAGTATTGCTGCATTTCTCTCTCTTAAATACATTGATACGTTTTCAAAAGTATCATTCCACACTGAACCAGCAACTGCTTTTGTTTTAACATAATCATAGTGAGTATTTAATTGTGAATCATCCTGTACTTTCCACGAATATGGATGTAAACTCTTTAAACCATGCATGCTTGTAACAAGCCAACCTTGTTTTGCTATTGCATCATCAAGCCACTTATCAAAGGTTGATGATGGCGTTGAAATCGCAGGACACATGGCTTTAATTTTATAGTAGTCAGTTGTATTATAATCATTAATACCTACTGCTAAATCACTAGGATCTACTTTTGAACCATCTAAATTATTTCCACTATCGCTTCCCCATCTTGCGGCAATATAGTATTTTTGAACCTTATTTATGATAGTATCATTTAATATATAACGTGGATATGCATGTGTTAATGGCATTTTTCCTGTGTTGTTATATATTGCATTTTGTGAATCTGCAAGTTGCGTATCCATATCAGCTAATGATAATGCTGAAAAATCATATGGGTGAGTAACTGTGTGTGCCCCCATAGTTAATACATCATCGGATAAAATTGATTTATTTAATTCATCCCAATTTCCGCCAGCAGTATCCCAGAAGATAGTTCCTTTAATATTTCTTTCACTATTTGATATTATATTTTTCTTATGCAAAACATTTATTTGTTTTTGTGATTCTATTAAATAGTTGTCATCATATGTTGGTGAATATGCCGCCTTTTTATTGTCCTTCCATTTAGCAACACTTAAATTAGGAATAGGTGCCAAAGTACCCTTTTGAAATACATAGTATTTCCTATATTCAGACATGATTTCTTGATTATCTTTAGTTATTGCAATTGCCGTAATATAATTTGAACTATATCCACACATATTACTATAATATGACGGAATATAACTTACTGAATATGGATATGCAGTATCTTCTCCGATTTTTTTGCACTGCATACCAGGTTTATACCACTCGTAGAAAACTACTTTTGATACATTTGAGATATCAGATACTTGTGCTTCTGCAATAATTTCTTGGTTTTGTGAAACAATTTTATCTTCTAAAGGATTTGTAATTGACACTATGGGTGGAGTTGCGGCTTCAATAACACCTATATTACTCATAATAGGCAAAACGACCAACAATAAAACAATTAGTAATGTAGCAATTTTTTTTGTTATTAATTTACTTTTTATACTCATTTTCTTCTCCTTTTAATTTCGAATATACATTTAGGCATTAGTCAACCAACCCACAATTGATATAAGTGTGAGTTATTTTTAATTACAAATAATAAAATGCTCTCTGATTTATGGTACAATTAAGTTAACAAAAAACTAACTTTACGTATTCATCAGAAAGAAGATTATCCATATGGTACCATATGGATAATCTTCTTTATCTCTTGTAGTATCAAAAATTGAAATTTCATTTTTAAAGCAAGATTTTGCAATTGCTAATTTTATGTATATCCTAATTTAGATATTTCTAGAATCGATTCCATTAAACATCTTTTTCCAGTATAAACAAATATGTAACAAATGTCAACAAAAGTAAAAAATAAATATAATTACCAGACATCTTTTTAAGGCTCGGCGTAGCTTTCGTAATGCTTAAGTTTCTAAATAATCCCAAATAAACCCGTTCAGTCCTTTCTTTGTTGCTTTCCAGTTTGGTGAAAATTTATCCATATATGCATAAAACTTTTTAGAATGTGGTTTCTCCAACAAATGTGTCAGTTCATGGATTACAACATATTCAAGACATTCAACTGGCCTTTTTGCAAGCTGTAAGCTAAGCCATATTCTTTTTTCGTTTGTGTTACAGGTTCCCCATCGTGTAGTCATATTTTTAATTCTAAACTCTTTTGCTACTACACCCATTTTAGGTTGCAAATTGATAAGCATTGGTGGGATTGATTTTTTTAGTTCTGCCCTGTAAAAATCATTAATTACATTATTTCTTTGCTTTACAGTGCTTTCTTTGCGTACAGTTAAAACAAATTCATTTTCGGTAACACTGATGTGGTTAAATTTATTTGAATACATTACAATTAGCTTATATTGCTTGCCCCAAAGATAAATTGTTTCACCAGATATGTACTGCCTTTGCGGTTGCTGTTCTTGTCCATCAAACTTTCGTTGCTGCTTTGTTATCCAAGAAATTTTAGAGGTGACAAATAACCTAATTTTATCATCACTGATGCGTAAAGGGGCAGTTATCCGTACTTTTCCATAAGGCTGCATAACATATAGGTGCATATTTTTAATATTCTTTTTTAGAACTTCAATTTCAATACCACTAACTTCCATTAATTTTCACCTCGCTCTTTCATAAGCTCAAAAAGTTTCTTGGTTACCCTAAGATAAAATGATTATTATATTGTGAAATACTATCATACTAATAGTATATGGCAATAGAATAAAGGAAACTATAAATTACAAAAATAAATATTTAGAAAATATTGACATTTATTACATATACTGATATACTAAAAATACTAGGAGATTATTTATAAAAAATTAAAATTGTTTAAAACTTTTATCTAAAGTGTTAATTATAAAAATTATATAGTAATAAAATAGTTATATTATAAAATAGAATATTGCAATTTGTCAATTTATTATTGATTCAATATATAAGCTGATGTTAGTGTATTTAATAATACTATTTAGATTGTGGACAACCTATGATATTATTTACTTGTATTTTACATCAAATTGTCATTTTTAAAATGCATTTATATATTTACAATAATTCACGACGAGTTTTGCAAATTACATAAAACCTAAAACAATAATAGGGAAATTTATCCCTTACTATGTTTTAAGTTTTTTTTAGTTTTCTCTAAAAAAATACAATAATTAAATATAAAGTACAGTGTTGCCTTTGCCCCCTGTTTTGTGTCGGCTTGTGTTGAGGGATAGACTTATAAGTTTATCTTTTTATCAATCAAGGATAATTCATGTTTCAAATTCATAATAAAGGAGGTTGTTTGTACTATTGTATTGGCGTATAACGTTCATACAATAGAAATGTGGAATATGAATGAAACACAAACCAATTTGAAAGGAGCAGAGTGTAATGAAAAACATTACTAAAAAATTATTGGCACTTCTACTAATTACCACATTAGCAATACCTTTTGTTCCAGCATCTATAGTTTCTGCACAATCAGCTTCCAAAAACATTATTGCCTATTTCCCAAACTGGGGGATTTACAGTGCTTCCCACAAAAATATGACTGTTGATATGATACCTTGGGACAAGATAACAGTTGTAAATCATGCCTTTTTTGAAGTTGATTCAAGTTTTAAACTTGCTTCAATTGACTCGTTTGCTGATTTTGACAAAACGATGGCACATTCTGAAGGTTGGAACGGGCTTAAAGGGCACTTTGGAGAATATAAGTATTATAAAACTCAACACCCTAATACAAAAGTTTTAATATCAATAGGTGGTTGGACGAGGGGTCAAAACTTCCATGCTATGGCAATGACACCTGCAACAAGAGCAACGTTTATTACTAGCCTTATTGATTTTTTAGCGAAATATCCTTTCATTGATGGGTTTGATATTGACTGGGAATACCCAGGCGTCAACAGAGCTGCTGACCCAAATGATCAGTATGATAGGGGATGCCCTGGTGGACCAGAGGATAAACAAAATTTCACGCTACTATTAAAAGAGATTCGTGAAGCATACAATGCAAACAATATGCCTACAAAAACACTAACAATTGCAATTACTGGCGGTTACGAGAAAATAGAGTTGCAAGAACCGTCTGTATATGCACAGTATCTTGATTGGATTAACGTTATGACGTATGACTTTCATGGTGCATGGGAAACAACAACTGGTCATCAGGCAGGACTATATCCTAATCCAAATGATACTGCAGGAAGTTCTCCAATTGATATAAAGGGGAAATATAACACAGATAGTATTATGAGGATATACAGGGATCAATATGGTATTCCAGCGAGCAAGCTTAACGTTGGCACACCTTATTATTCCAGAGGTTGGAGCGGCGTTACTGGTGGAACAAACGGCATGTTCGGAACAGCAACTGGTGCCGCAACAGGAACGTGGGATAATCCGCAATCACCAGGGGGACAATTCCCATACTTTACACTAAAGACAATGGAAAATCAAAATGGGTATGTTAAATATCGAGACGACTTTGCAAAAACGCCATGGCTATATAATCAAAGTACAGGCATTTTGCTTAGTTATGAGGATATGACATCACTTTCAACACGATGTGACTACATTAATAGCAATAATTATGGTGGACTTATTATTTGGGATATTTCAGGTGATACTGATAATTTTGAAATGACAAATCTTATCCATAGTAAGCTTATTGGCACTAATCCTATCCAAACAGTAGCAACACCATCGTTTAGCCCGACAGGTGGAACATTTAGTGTTGCTCAAAGTGTAACCATTTCATGTGCTACTGCTGGTGCAACCATTCGTTATACAACAGATGGAACACAACCAACAGCAACTTCAGCGCAATACAACGGTGCTATTAATGTAGCATCAACTACTACTCTAAATGCAAAAGCTTTTAAAACAGGTATGACTGATTCAGTTACTGCAAGTGCAACTTATACAATCAGCTCAACACCTATCCAAACAGTAGCAACACCATCGTTTAGCCCGATAGGTGGAACATTTAACGTTGCTCAAAGTGTAACGATTTCATGTGCTACTGCTGGTGCAACCATTCGTTATACAACAGATGGAACACAACCAACAGCAACTTCAACGCAATACAACGG
>JBAQWI010000367.1:0-12032 GCA_049298835.1 Oscillospiraceae bacterium | reverse complement strand
AAGCAGAACAGCATGTGCGTTCTCACCTTACAGCTAAGTGCTCGTCGGGTTAATACTTTTAATTTTTGCAGTATGCTTAAATTATGTGTGTTATTGAGAAAGCGCAGACAGATTGTCTGTGCTTTGTTGTATTTTTAAGAGTAAATGGAGGTGCTTTACTATAGCTAAAAATAATGAATTGCTCATGAACGAAGAAATTCGTGACAAAGAAATTCGCGTTGTAGGTGATGATGGAAGTCAACTTGGAATCATGATTCCAAAAGATGCTTTGAAAATGGCAGTTGAACAAGGTCTTGATCTAGTAAAGATTGCTCCTCATGCAATACCGCCCGTATGTCGTATTATGGACTACGGAAAGTTTCGTTATGAGCAAGCTAAACGTGAAAAAGAAGCAAGAAAAAACCAGAAAATTGTTGAAATCAAAGAAGTTAGAATGTCACTTAATATCGACATTCACGATTTCACTACAAAGGTTAATCAAGCTAATAAGTTTTTAAGTGCAGGTGACAAAGTCAAGGTTTCTATTAGATATAGAGGTCGTGAAATGGCTCACCCCGAAATGGGACTGCCTTTAATTGAGCGATTTAAAGAGGCTTGTTCTGAAAATGGATCAGTTGAAAAACTGCCAAAAATGGAAGGCCGTAGTTTGGCTATGTTTATCGCATCCAAACATGCTAAGTAAAATTTTTATAAGGAGGCTCACTAATTATGCCTAAACTAAAAACACATACAGGTGCCAAAAAACGTTTTTCTCTAACAAAGAATGGTAAAGTTAAACGTGCACACGCTAACAAACGCCACATTCTAAACAAGAAATCAACTAAACGTAAAAGAGGCTTGCGTAAGGGTGCTTATGTTGACGTTTCAAACTCAGCAGTAGTAAAAAAACTAATTCCTTACAAATAATAAATTAAATTACTAACGGAGGTATAAATTATGGCTCGTGTCAAAGGGGCAATGGCTACTCGTAAGAGAAGAAATAAGACGTTAAAGCTTGCATCAGGCTACTGGGGTGGCAAAAGCAAGTTATTTAAAACAGCTAAAGAAGCTGTAATGAAATCAGGTCAATACGCTTATGTTGGACGTAGACTGAAAAAACGTGATTTCAGAAGACTTTGGATTACAAGAATTTCTGCTGGCTGTAAAATGAATGGTATGAACTACTCAACATTTATGAACGGTCTTAACAAAGCGGGAATCGCGCTTAACCGTAAAATGCTTTCTGAGATTGCAATTCATGACGAAGCTGCATTCACAGCTCTTTGTGAAAAAGCAAAAGCTGCTGTTCTAGCTGCTGCTGCTGCAAAATAGAATTAACTACGCCCGAGTAAATATAACTCGGGCGTGTTTTACTATTTTAACCCAATAAGTTTATATGAAATTAGGTGGATTTATGGAGCAGATAACTTCAAAAGACAATAGGTGGATAAAGGAATATGGGAAGCTTTCCTCTTCTAAAAGCTACCGAGATAAACAATCTCTTTTTGTTGTTGAGAGCGTAAAACTTATCGTTGAGGCATTCAATAACAATCAATGTTTTGAAATGGTTTTTGTGACCCAAACGTGTTTTGAAAAATATTCACACGAGTTAGAAAAACTTTTTCAATTGGTTCAATGCTACATTATTACCGAGGAAATATCAAAAAAGATAACTGGGCTTAATTCGCCACAAGGTATCTATGGAGTTTGCCAAAAGTGTGACAAACAGTTGGCGATTGATAAAATATATAGCGACGGAAAATATATAATGCTAGTCGATTTACAAGATACAGGAAATGTTGGAGCGATTATTCGCACTGCTGAAGCTCTTGGCATAAATGGCATCATTATGACAAACAAATCTTGCGACATTTATAATCCTAAGGTAATTAGGGGAAGTATGGGTTCCGTTTTTCGTATGGAATTTATGATTACGGACGAGCCTAATGCATTGCTTACTAACTTTAAACATAACAATGTTAAGACCTATGCGAGCATCATTCATACAGAGGCGACTTCGCTTCCAAATGTTAAGTTTACTAGTCCATCTGTGTTACTTATAGGAAATGAGGGCAATGGACTTACTACTGAAATGCAAGCTCTCTGCAGTGAAAAAATAACAATTAACATGGCGGGAAATGCCGAATCTCTTAACGCCTCAATGGCAGCTTGCATACTTATGTGGGAAATGACAAAATAGAGGAGATAGTACAATGGATGAGATGAACGAAAAATTATACTGGATATGGTTATCGCTTGCATTTTCATATGGAAGTGATAAACCCAATGAAATTCTTTCTCGTTTTGAAACGGCTGAGGACTTTTATAATCTTGGCGCTGAAGATATGCTTGCACTAGGTTTTCTTACTCAAAAAGATGTTAGGAATATAAAGGGAACAAGCTTATTACGTGCTCAAAAAGTTATAAAAGATTGTAGTAAATTTGGTATCTCAATCGTTGCATTTAATGATAAGCTTTACCCAGAGCGATTAAAGCTTATCTATGGACCTCCAATTGTACTATATTATAAGGGAAATATAACAGATATTGACGAGGATGTCGCTATTGCTGTTGTCGGCACACGAAAGGCAAATGAATATACTTCCGAAGTAACAAAGTGGTTATCGGAAAACCTTGCAAGAGCAGGAGCGATTATTGTAAGTGGCTGTGCTATGGGAATTGATGCCACCGCACATTTTGGAGCATTAAAGGGTAAGGGTAGAACCATTGCGGTTTTGGGTTGCGGCATTGATGTGGACTACCCAGCAGAAAATCATCTGCTAAAAGAGGAAATATTAAAGCGTAACGGTGCACTTGTATCTGAATTGCCACCCACAACCCGAGTAAGTCCAAAGTACTTTCCCGTAAGAAATCGCATTATTGCAGGGCTCAGTTTGGGCGTTCTTTTAACGCATACGCCTGTTAGAAGTGGATCGCTAATTACAGCAGAGCACGCACTAGAACAAGGCAAAGAGGTTTATTGTGTCCCGCCATATAGCATTATGGATGTAAATTGTATGGGAGTCATGAAATACATACGAGATGGCTCAACGGTTGTGTCCTGTGCTGAAGATATTTTAATGGATTTTTATGTTGCGTATTCACATAAGCTTGAAAAGAATAAAATTATAGGTGACTACATAAACCAAAAGAAACTCGAGGGAAGACCCGAAAAAATCAAGGTTCCAAAAAACATTGAAAAAGAACCAGAACAAAAGCTTTCAGAAGAGGAAATAGTTGATAAAACCAATGAGCAAAAAGAAAAGTTTTCTGAACTCATTTCTTCATTTGATGAAACTCAACTTAAGGTGTATAATATATTAGACTTATCGCCAAAATTCATTGATGAGATATCAAGTGGATGTGGTCTTAATGTGGGAATTGTACTTTCAGTTCTGACTGAATTGGAGATATTAAGTATCGCAGTATCTTATGGCGGAAGAAGATATGCATTGAATAATAAATAACTGTGAGGTATAAAATGGGAAAAAATTTAGTTATAGTCGAATCGCCTGCAAAGGCAAAAACGATAAAAAAATATTTGGGTAGAGACTATGATGTTATTGCGTCCATGGGGCACATACGTGACCTACCAAAGTCAAAGCTTGGGGTGGATTTAGAAAATAACTTTGAACCACAATATATAAATATAAGAAAACAATCTGAAACGATAAAAAAATTAAAGGCTGCAGCAAAAGGTAAAAGTAAAATTTATCTTGCAACCGACCCTGACCGAGAGGGAGAGGCAATTTCTTGGCATCTTGCGCATCTTTTAAAAGTTGAGCTCAATGAAAAGAATCGTGTTACATTTAATGAAATCACAAAAACTGGTGTAAAAAATGGTATGAAAGAGCCTAGAATGGTTGATATTGACCTTGTAAATTCACAACAGGCACGCCGTATTTTAGACAGAATTGTTGGATATAAATTGAGCCCTTTTTTATGGAAAAAGGTAAAAAGTGGACTTTCAGCAGGACGTGTTCAAACTGTTACTGTTAGATTGATTGCTGATAGAGAAGAGGAAATTAGAAATTTTGTTGCTGAAGAATATTGGAGCATTGAGGCTAATTTGCTTACAAATGAAAGCGAGAAGCCTTTCGTTGCAAAATATTATGGAAAAGCTGGTACAAAAATAGATATTAACACAAAAGAGGATACTGATGAAGTATTGGCAGGGATAAAAGATGCTGACTTTATTGTTGAAGCTGTTAAAAAATCCGTTAGAAAAAAATCTGCGGCACCACCATTTATAACCTCAACAATGCAACAAGAAGCATCAATAAAACTTGGTTTCCAATCAAGGCGGACAATGAAGGCTGCACAAGAGCTTTATGAGGGTGTCGATGTTACTGATATCGGTGCTGTTGGTCTTATCACATACATGAGAACCGATTCTCTTCGTATTTCAGAAGAGGCAAGAGTTGCCGCGTATGAATATATTGATAGTAAATATGGTAAAGATTATATTCCAGAAACTCCAAAAGAATATAAATCAAAAAATAATGCTCAAGATGCCCATGAGGCTATTCGCCCATCTTTGCCTAATATAACTCCAGCAATGGCGAAAGAAAGTCTTACTTCTGACCAGTACAAGCTTTATAAGCTTATTTGGGAACGTTTTATCGCAAGTCAAATGGCTGGAGCGTTACTCGATACGGTTTCTGCAACTATTGATGCCAATGGATACACATTTAAAGCATCAGGGTTTACTGTGAAATTTGATGGATTTACAGTGCTATATGTTGACAGCAGAGATGAAGAAGAAAAAAATGATGGTATGTTGCCAGAGTTTGCGCCAAAGGACAAATTGAATCTAAAAGATATTGCTGGAAATCAACATTTTACTCAGCCACCACCACGTTATACTGAGGCATCGTTAATTAAAGTGCTTGAGGAAAACGGGATAGGTCGTCCATCTACCTATGCGCCAACGATTACTACAATTCTTAGCCGAAACTATGTTGAGCGTGATGCAAAACAGCTCAAACCAACAGAACTTGGTGAAGTGACAACAAAGCTTATGAAGGAGCATTTTAATCATATAGTTGATGCTGATTTCACTGCAAATATGGAAAAGAATTTGGATGTTATCGCTGAGGGGAAAATTGAATGGATTAGCGTTTTAAATGATTTCTATGTAGACTTTGCAGAAACTTTTGCTAAGGCAGAACTTGATACCGAAGGTAAGTTCTATAAAGTTGCTGATGAGGAAACTGATGTTTTATGCGACCTTTGTGGTAAAAATATGGTTATTAAAACAGGTCGTTTTGGTAAATTCCTTGCTTGCCCTGGATATCCCGAATGTAAAAATACAAAGAAAATTGTTAAAGAAACTCCTGGAAATTGTCCATTATGTGATGGTAAAATATTAGAGAAGAAATCTAAAAAGGGTAAAAAATTCTTTGGTTGTGAACACAATCCTGAGTGTTCATTCCTATCGTGGGATGCTCCAACAGAAGAAAAATGTCCTAACTGTACAAAATCTTTGCTTAAAAAAGTAGGCAAGGTTGGAAAGATTTACTGCTCAAATGAAAATTGTGATTATGAGAGAGGTCTAAAAGATTGATGAAAGTAAGCGTAATTGGTGCAGGTCTTGCAGGCTGTGAGGCTGCATTTCAGCTAGCAGAACAGGGAATAAGTGTAGATTTATATGAGATGAAACCTGTAAAATATTCTAAAGCACACACTTATGCTGGGTTTGCGGAGCTTGTTTGCTCAAACTCATTAAAAGCTGCAAGGGTTGAAAGTGCTGCTGGACTTTTAAAAGAAGAAATGAGAATGCTTGGCTCTTTGATACTTGAAAGTGCCCAGCAGTGCTCAGTTCCAGCAGGTGGTGCATTGGCTGTTGACAGAGATTTGTTCTCAGATTATATTACACGAAAAATAAAATTACACAAAAATATAAATGTTATCACCGAAGAAGTCCAAAAGATACCTGAGGGTTACTGCGTTATCGCCACAGGCCCACTAACTTCGGATGCGCTTGCAAACAGTATAAAAGAAATGCTTAACAGCGATGGTCTTAGCTTTTACGATGCGGCAGCACCAATTATTTCCACCACTAGCATCGATATGAACATTGCTTTTTGTGCGTCACGTTACGGAAAAGGCGAAGATGATTATATCAATTGTCCTATGAATAAGGTAGAATATGAGCTTTTTCATACTGAACTTATCAATGCAGAGTCTGCTCCGTTAAATGAGATTGACAAGCGTGATTTTAAGGTATATGAAGGATGTATGCCAATTGAAGTTATGGCGAAACGTGGTGCAGATACCATTCGTTTTGGTCCACTAAAACCAGTAGGTTTGCGTGATCCTAGAACAGACCATCGCCCTTGGGCAGTAGTTCAACTAAGAAAAGAAAATGCAGACTCAACAATGTATAACATTGTTGGATTTCAAACTAATCTAAAATTCGGTGAGCAAAAACGTGTTTTTTCACTGATACCAGGACTTGAAAATGCAGAGTTTGTACGTTATGGTGTTATGCATAGAAACACATTCATTGACAGCCCAAGGTTACTTGACTGCCATTTTAATCTTAAAAGCAACCATAAAATTTACTTTGCTGGTCAGATTACTGGCGTTGAGGGATATACAGAGTCTGCTGCAAGCGGAATATATGTAGGGTATAACCTAGGTAGGATTCTAAATGAAAAAGAGCCAATAACACTTCCTAAACAGACAATGTTAGGCTCATTATCTCATTATATAAGTGATGAAACTGTTGTGAATTTTCAACCAATGGGCAGTAATATGGGCGTTTTACCACCACTAGAAGATAAAATTCGCGATAAAAAGGAACGATACGAAATGCTTGCATCCCGTTCGATAAATGCTTTGAAAGAATTACTTTAAATATAGTGAAACAAAAGTTGATAAAGAGTGCCATTTTGGCTAAGCTTTCATTATTGCCTGTGTACGATACACGTGTAAGGTTATACTGCTTCAAATAATTTTAACAAGTCAGGATAGACTAAAAAAGAAAGGTGGCGATGTGAGCATAGTGCTTGTCTTTTTTTAAGTGGACAAAGTGTTATGCTCCAAATATGAGAATTATAGTTGATGGATTTGGTGGCGACAATTCACCTCTTGCAGTTTTGCAAGGCTGTGCAGCGGCAATCATTGAATATGGTGTTGATATTACAGTTACTGGTAATCAAGAAATCCTAAAAAAAGTTGCTGATGAGAATAAAATTGATCTTTCAAAAATGAAGGTTGTACATAGTCCGACAGTTATTCCAGTTTGCGAAGACCCGTCAAAAATTATGACTGATTATGCTGACTGTTCTATGGCAACAGCGTTTAAACTTCTTGCCGCAGGTGAGGGCGATGCTGTTGTATGTGCTGGAAGCACGGGTGCAATTGTAGTTGGTGCCTCTCTTATTGTAAAACGTATTAAGGGCATCAAACGTGCAGCACTAGCACCGATTATGCCGGCTGAAAATGGCTGTTATATTCTACTCGACGTTGGTGCAAACCTGGAGTGTCGCCCTGAAATGCTTGTGCAATTTGGAGTTATGGGCTCAATCTACATGGAAAAAATAATGGGCATAAAAAGTCCAAAGGTTGCCCTTGTAAATATTGGCGAAGAGGAAACAAAAGGTGGAGAGTTACAAATAGTGGCATATAAACTTTTTAAAGAGAGTAAAATTGTAAATTTCACTGGGAATATTGAGCCAAGATATATTCCTAGAGGTGATGCTGATGTGGTTGTAGCTGATGGTTTCACAGGAAATATAATATTGAAACTTACTGAGGGCTTAGGTAAAATGTTCAGCAACGCTTTAAAGTCAATCTTTATGGATGGGCTGAAAGGTAAATTATCGGCTTTATTGGTTATGACGGGAATTAAAGGATTTAAAAATAAAATGGACTATACTGAATATGGTGGTGCTCCTCTTATGGGTACTGCCAAACCAGTAATTAAGGCACATGGAAGCTCAAATGCAAAGGCTTTTAAAAATGCAATTCGTCAAGCTAGAGATTTTGCAGAACGTGGTGTTATTGAAGAAATTACGGCTTCAATTGCACAACTCAAAGCAACAACACCAATATCTGAAGCTAATGAATAATTTGTAATAGGCAGTTTATTAGTGTCTATTTATCTAAGGAGGTGCAGGCTTTTGCGCCCATAGGGTGAGGCCTGTTTAAAATGGAAAAATTTGAAGATGTTATCCATTATAGTTATAAAAATAAAGCCCTTATGAATGAAGCGTTGACTCATTCATCTTATTCTAATGAGGGGAAAAAAGGTGGAAAAGATAACGAAAGATTAGAGTTTTTAGGCGATTCAATACTATCATTAATCGTTGCAGAAAACCTATTTAAACATTATAAACATCTGCCTGAGGGAGAACTTACAAAGTTACGTGCGTCTCTTGTATGCGAAAAGAGTCTATATAAATTTGCACTAAAAATTGAGTTAGGGCAATTTTTAAAGGTAGGAAAAGGCGAAGAACACACAGGTGGGAGAAACAGGCCATCAATCCTATCAGATGCTTTTGAGGCAGTAATAGCAAGTATTTATCTTGATGGAGGATATGATGTCGCAAGGGATTTTGTATTGAGCTTTGTTCCTCAAAACATGGATGTAAAAAAAGTTAGTGTGTTGTCCGACTATAAAACTGCACTACAAGAAATCATTCAAAAAAATCGTGAAGAAAAAATTGAATACGTTCTTGCAGAAGAGATAGGTCCAGACCATAATAAAGCATTTACGGTTGAGGTTCATCTTAACTCAAATGTAATTGGTGTGGGTAACGGAAAGAGTAAAAAGCAAGCTGAGCAATTGGCTGCAAAAGAAGCGTTGGAGCTCATGGGATATGAAACATAATAATATTTCAATATTCATTCCTCATCAAGGTTGCAATCATGCTTGTAGTTTTTGTAATCAAAATACAATTTCAGGCACACAAAAACAACCAACTCCGCAAGATGTAACTGAAATTTTGACTCAATTAATAGATATCATAAAAAATAAAGCTGACACCGAAATTGCTTTTTTCGGCGGCAGCTTTACAGCAATTAATAGGCAATATATGTTGTCGTTACTAGAGGCTGCAAATGAATTTGTCGGAGATGATAAATTTTTTGGGATTCGTATCTCAACCCGACCAGATGCAATTGATGATGAAATTTTGAGCATATTAAAGCAATACAATGTCACCTCAATTGAGCTTGGAGCACAAAGTATGTGTGACGATGTGCTAACATTAAATAATCGAGGACATTTTGCGTCTGATGTTGTAAATGCGTCGAAATTGATTAAAGAGTATGGGTTTTCTTTAGGGCTTCAAATGATGGTTGGACTGTATGGAGATACTGTAAACGGTGCCTACTTTACAGCAAGTGAAATTGCTAAAATAATGCCGGATACAGTTAGAATTTATCCAACAGTTATTTTAAAAGGTACAAAACTTGGAGCACTTTATTTGAGTGGAGAATACAAGGTAATGTCCCTTGAAACAGCAGTTTGCTTATGTGCTGATCTACTATCGTTTTTCAAGGAAAACAAAATAAAAGTCATTAAGCTCGGACTTCACGCATCGAATGACGTTGAGGCTGATATGCTTGGTGGGATATATCACCCTGCATTTAAAGAGCTTTGTGAGAATAAAATTTATCTGCAAAAGGCAGTTGAAATTCTCTTAAATCACAACTCTCCCAATGTTATTATTTATGTAAAACTTGGTAATGTTTCCAAAATGGTGGGACAAAAGAAAATAAATATAGAAAAGCTAAGTCATATGGGATATAATGTTAAAGTAATGGAGAAAAAAGAGCTTAATGATTATGAAATAATAGTAAAGGATGTGCAAGATTGCTATTAAAATATCTAGAAATACAGGGCTTTAAATCATTTCCCGACAAAACAAAAGTTGCATTTGGTAAAGGTTTAACTGCTGTTGTTGGACCTAATGGTAGTGGAAAAAGTAATATAAGTGATGCTGTTAGATGGGTAATGGGGGAACAATCTACCAAAACTTTACGTGGTAGCAAAATGGAAGATGTCATATTTACAGGAACTAAAACTCGTAAATCCCAAGGGTTTGCTGAAGTGTCTTTGACGGTAGATAACTCAAACCGTGAGCTACCGATAGACAATGATGAGATTACTATTACAAGACGATATGATCGTTCGGGCGACAGCGAATACATGATTAATCGCAGCGTAGTTAGACTAAAAGATCTGCAAGAAATCCTTATGGACACAGGGCTTGGTAAGGATGGATATTCCATGGTTGGGCAGGGTAAAATTGCGGAAATTGTGCAATCTAAGAGCAACGAAAGACGAGAAATTTTCGAGGAAGCGGCTGGAATTTCTAAATTCAGATATAAGAAAAATGAAACTGAAAGAAGTCTTCAGCGTGCCGAGGAAAATTTGGTGCGTCTGCGTGATATTTTAGCAGAACTTGAAAATCGAGTAGGTCCATTAAAGGAACAATCGGAGAAAGCAAATAAGTTTATTGAATTATCGGAACGGAAAAAATCTCTTGAGGTATCTTTGTGGATAGACACAATTGAGCGTTCCAATCTTGCTTTGAAAAATCAAAGCGATAAAATTTTTGTTTGTACTGGACAACATGAAGAGATTGAAAGTCAAATTCAGAGTATTGAAAACCAAATTCAGCAGGCTTTTTCTGATATGCAAAATAGTTTGATTTCAATTGACACCATGCGTCGTGAAAAGGATGAGATTGAGGGTAATATTGCGCAACTCACTTCACAGGTTGCAGTTTGTGAAAATGACATCGAGCATAACAAACAGAGTATTATTAGAATTCAATCGGAAATTGAAAACAATGCTAAGAGTTCAGATACAGTGAATGGCGATATTAACGACAAAAATATTCAAATTAACGATATCAATACAAAACTTTCTCAAATCAACGAGTTAATATTGAGAAAGCAAGATGATTTACTCACAAGATCGAATGAAACTGAGCATTTTTCACTCCGAGAAAAAGAACTCTCTGATGAGCTCAACAGGTTGTTGCTAGACCAATCACAAGCTAAAATGGCAATTGCCTTAGCTCAAATTAATTTGGTTGAACTAGCAGAAACTATTGAGAAAAATGAGATTGATGAGCAAGAAAAACGTACGGAAATTGATGCATATCAAAAAGAACTTGATGATGCAATCATTTTTATGAACGAGCTTAATGAAAAAGCTGAATCCTTAAACAATACATATTCAGGACACAAAATGAAGCTTGAAAATCGGTCTCAAAAACTTAATGCTATGAAAATTGAATGTGATAAGGCGGATCTTGAAATAAAAGAAAAAGAACAAAGAGTAAGGATCTTAGACGGTATGGAGCAATCGCTCGATGGATTTGCGTTTAGTGTTAAAGAGGTTGTTAAAAAATCTAAAAACGGAACATTAAAGGGCATATCTGGTACAGTTTCACAGTTAATTGAAGTTAAGGATGAGTACTCAACTGCGATTGAAACTGCACTTGGCGGAGCTATGCAGAATATTGTTGTAACAAATGAAGCTGACGCTAAGGCAGCAATTCGCGCATTAAAAGATGGCAACTTGGGTAGAGCAACATTCCTACCAATCACTACAATTACCGCCTCAACGCTGAATGTTTCAGGACTTGAAAACTATGTGGGCTTTATCGACGTTGCTTCAAATTTGGTTTCTTATGATAAAAAATATGAATCCATAGTTAGTTCTTTGCTATCAAGAATTGTAATTGTTGACGACATTGACACAGCGGTTTTAATTGCACAAAAAAATAATTATAGGTTTAAAATTGTAACATTAGATGGACAGGTTCTTAATCCTGGAGGCTCACTTACTGGTGGTTCAAAGAACAAAGGTCAATCATTTTTAAGTCGCAAAAACGATATTTCAACACTAAAAAGTGAGATTGAGCATTTGAGTTTAAAGTTAAATCAAAACAAATCATCAATGTCTATCTTGTTAGAAGACGTATCGAAAATTGAGGCAGAATTTATAGCTTTAACAGGCGAAATGACAACACTAAATGAAAATAAGATTCGTGTTGCAGGTGAATGTAAGCGTATTGAGCAAATAT
>JBAQWI010000366.1:0-7605 GCA_049298835.1 Oscillospiraceae bacterium | reverse complement strand
ATACGGCCTTACCATCATAGCTTCCTTTAACTAAAGATTCATCTATCGTGGCATATTCCATTAAATGATTAGGTTCAATAAGCGGTGAATTATAGATAGTCTTTTTCTCTCCTTTTATATATGCGGTTACCTTTACATGACAGCTATAAATATTGCGAGAACTGTTTTCAATGCGAATATTCATTTTCCCATTTTCAAGTATGGGAGTAGCATTGATTTTAACATTGAAATATACGGGAGTGAGTGGTTGCGTTCTATCCTCGGTGACGCTACCCTGTGAAGTTATGTCATCACCGAATATAGGCTTTTCTACTATACTTTCAAACGAAGAGAAAATAACAGTTAATGCAATTACAAGTGTCAATAACAGAAGTAAAATACAAAGAGGAATAAATATAAATGGGCGAGTAACTTCAAAATATTCACCCTCTTTGAATGCCTTGAGATATCCGACCGTTCTCATCTGTGGCTTTTCATAAACATTAGCAAAAACCCGCATATTGTATGCTACCAACAGCTTACGCCCATTCCATTTTTTGTTTAGATTTTCTCTTATATCGGCATGAATATATCCGATTACATTACAATTTCCATCTGGTATTTCTTCCAACAATTCATATTGTCTATCTAAATACTGAATTACCTTTTTGCTGTCCTCATTTGCAAAATCCGCCCCAATTGTGTAAATTGTTGAATCTAAAGGCAGTTTTTCTTGCACTTGAATAGGGTTTATATAATATTTCTGCATTTGTCTTTCCTCCAAAAAGGGGGTACAGTAAGTTTACCGTACCTCCACATAAGTTACTGAGCCAAAGCAAGCTCAAAGTTCATAGCATAATCAAACACAAGTCTGTCTGTATTTACCCACTGTTTACCATACAAAACAGAAAGATTTAATGGTAGATCTTTTGCACCGCCGAATCCCGAACCGATACTGCCGAGCTGAATTCCGTTTTCGCAAAGATTTTTATTGTTAATTGAAATAGCGATATTATTTTTGGTTTCTTTAATATTGAGATTATCCCAATCGGGGTAAGTATTATTTGCGACAAGGTTGGGTGCACCTACAGGAACCGTTACACTGCTTGAGAAGACATTAATAGGTGCAGGACTTCTTGAAATCACTTTAGCGTTTTTCGTATAGTGAATATTTCTGTTCTCATCAATGATAAACTGCAATTTTACGGGAACATCAACATCAAGAGTATTAACAGGTTCAACAATTCCCTCAATAATCACATTCTGCTTTCCTTTACCATTTATGACCTCAATTTGGTTTTTATATTCATAATTAGGCACAATGGGTGCTGTTCCATTAACTTCCTCATCTTTATCATCTGCATCGGGTTGGGTAGGTGGTTGTTCGTCTGACAGCAGTACCCCCTTTTTAATATTGCTTGTAATTAGCTTTGTGGCAATAATATTATCAATCGCAGATTCATTTTGCTCAGTATAATTTAGGATCAGCTCACAACCAGGTTCAGTTGAGACTGCATTGAATGCATTTGTGTATTTTGAGCTGTTTGATTCATTGATAGAAGCTCTCACATCAATTGTTCCGCTAAGATTATTACATCCCATAAATGCATAGCTTATATCGGTTATACTCTCATGTAATACTGCAGGAGGTGTATTCATTTTAGTACATTGTTGAAACATATATGAAATACTCGTAAGTCCAGTATTAGGTAGATTGGTTCCTCCTACTGCTGTTTTACAAGATGAAAATGCACTTGTTGCTTTATTCAACCTACTAAGATTGCTGATATTTGGAATCTCCGATAGATTTGAACAACCGTTAAAAGCACCGGCTATATTTTCTACATTTTCAGGTAGTTCTACAGTACCTGCTGCCGCAGTACATCCTATAAATGCATACTCCATTGTTTTTATTCTCGAACCAAATGATGGAAAAGAAAGCATTTGCTTACAGTTGCCAAAAGTGGACTCCAAATTTACAACACTATCTGGAATAACAGGAGGTGTTGAAATTTGTGACATATAGAAAGATTTTTTCATGTCCTGTACGTACTTTGGGATTTTAGGTGCTTTTACCACTGCACCATAAGTCCCTTCTTGGCTATAAGAAAGAAATGCTTCGCGCAAACATACAACAGGATAGCCTTCAATCTTTTCAGGTATCTCAGAAGGAATCTTTTTTTCATTTAGTACAGAGTTTTGTCCTGTCCAGATGTGTAGCATGCAATATCCGGGTGATGCAAAACATGGTTTTAATCCATCATCATAATGTTGATTAAGCTGGAAAGTATTTGTTCCAATCTTCACTGTGTCACTTGCTGCAAATACAGGAACAGTCGTACAGATACACATAAACAGTACTAAAGTTGTGGTTGATTTCCATTTTGATAAACGACACCACAAGGGGTAATGATAGGATTCGGATTGTTTCTTATCAATTTACTCATATATTCCATGCCATCAAGTTCTCGGATTTCCTCCCTTGTAGCTCCACCTTTGGCATTTAGGTATAAATCTTTGCCAAGCTGTTCAAGGCTACTAAAATCGCTTACCACGCTGTAACAGTGTGTGTTAAAGGTTAAGTTTATTAGTTCTTTCATTGTTTCTGCTTTTGTAGCAACAGCAGATGAATAAAAGGTTGTTTTTTCATTGCTATCAAAGCTGTCCAATCGCTTTGCAAGGAAGTTGAGTTCGTCAACATTACACTGCATCCCTCTTAGGATATTGTTCATATCCAAATCATAAATCACCTCATCAATATAGCTGTTGGGGGTGGTTATGATTTCAATTCCAAGATGGCGACACATATCCGACAGATATTTTTCATCGCAAGGAAACGTCACCGGTTTGGTCATTTCTTGTTCTGCAGATTTTTTTAAATGAATTAACATTTATATACCTCCGTTTCATCATAAAAAAAGAGCTGTCCGTTTTGAACAACTCTGATTTTACTTATTCTGTTTTCTCATAT
Source organism: Oscillospiraceae bacterium (assembly GCA_049298835.1). GTDB lineage: Bacteria > Bacillota > Clostridia > Oscillospirales > Ruminococcaceae > Paludihabitans. The sequence continues at coordinate 4,655 of JBAQWI010000366.1, read as the reverse complement.
AAATTGGTTATTTGCAGATTGTTTTTTTCTGCGTAATTTACGGTATATCCTATCCCACCTCCGCTACCGTTATAATAACAGATTAGTCTGCTACTATGATCCACCATATATAGGTTGCTTTCATTGTAGCAACCTTGTATGTATTTTGAATTTAAGGTAATTACATCATCACATTTCTCTAAGATAGTATAATATAATTCTCTGTTTTCCTCATTCCAACGAACTGGTTGCTCTTCATATGGAAGGACTGCAATTAGTTTTATAAATTGTGGCTTGTCCAAATTAATAAGTTTCTTTCTTGACAATATTACATTTGCACACATGAGGTCAAATCCATAGCAAGCACCAAAGTAGAACGTATCTACACCATCTTCAATTGCTTTGTCAATTTTCTCATTCAATCTTTTCTGCAATTTTCCCAACTTTTCTTCACTTTGAGAAAGTTTTTCACTGCGATGTCCACTGAAGCAAAGAGTTTTTTCTTTTCTGTCCATTATTTCGTCACTCCTTTAGTCATAATATTTGTTTACAATATGGATATAATCCATATACAATATAAGCTATATGACTGAACAAGTCAATTATTATTGATAATATTTATATTAAGGATTGAGGTGGTAAAAATGGAACGATTAAAGCAATTGCGTGAAGGTAAAAACATGACGCAGGTTCGTCTTGGTATTGAACTTGGTGTATCACAAGAAACTATCAGCGGTTATGAAATCGACAAGGCAGTTCCTCCTGCAGATATGCTTGTAAAGCTTGCAAATTGTCTTGATGCATCTGTTGATTATTTGCTTGGCAGAACAGATGTTAAAAACTATAACTTTCTTAGTAAATCTGATTTGAACGATGCAGAGCTTGAATTATTATCTGCATTTCGTAAATTGTCGGATTTGAAAAAAGAGAGAGCCATTGGACTTGTTATTGGCTTATCCGAATAAGTAATGTCAGAGAGTCTGTTTATCAGGCTCTTTTTTCATTTTGCTAACACATCATAACCATACTTTGCAATCAAAATAGCATTAATGATTGACTTAAATGCAATATCTCCAATAAGGCTTTCATCTGCAATTTCACTGATTTTGATATATTCTTTTCCTGTATGTATGGTTTTAGCGGTTAAATACAGGGCATAACTGTCTGTACTGATTTGACTGAGATGCATTCTTGCAAAGTCAAATCCATTAAGGCATACAGCGTTTTCTGAAATCTTCCATAGCATATCATCAGCAGTAAGCAGAAATAAGGTAGCAAGATAGGTCGAAGATCTTTCGTTTATTGCGACATTCTGCATTCGACACACATGATAAAATCTCGCCTTGTGACTTTCACTTACAAATAACTCTCCATTAAAACGCTTGCCAAGTAAATAAAGTCTTTGTTTTAAAAGATTACTTTTTATATCTCCAAAACAATCTTTTATCGCTTCTGCATAGTGAATTGTACTTGTTTTCAATTTTTCTTTGGAGCAAAGGCATTTTTCTGTACAAGATTTATGTTGTGCACAACCTCTACACTCCACATCACCTCTCTCATAATTAAGACAGTTTAAAATCACAACTCCACTTCCTCTCGGTGTAAAATTTGGCACAAGCATCATCATCTGTTCTAAGCCTTGTAGTTCTGTGCCATACATAAAAAATCTTGACATTGTCTTCATTCCTTTCATTTTGTTTTTGGGCATAAAAAATAGGCTAAGTCTGTAGGTCTTAATTTGACCTGAGGCTTAGCCTATTGATTTTAGTATTAAATCTGATCTAAATAATTATGCTCTTAATGTCTCGGTTTAACTGCCTTAGAGCAGGTTTATTAGTTGTTTATATATGAATTTGGAAATCTTTGAACTCAAATATTCCATTACCTTGGGTTAACTTTCCTTCTGAAAAAATTAGGGTAAATCCGCTGTCAATTTTATCGATAAGATTAACTGGTATATTTAATTTATGATGGGCAGGTAATATCTTTTGCAAAGTTAATGATTTTATTTTTTTTACAGATTCCATAAACTTTACAGGATCCGTTGTCGGATAAAAAGCATCTAAACATCCCTCATAAATCAAATCTCCAGAATATAAGTATTTGCGTTTTTCTTCATAAAAACAAACATGACCTGGAGAATGTCCCGGTGTATGAATGATTTTTACTTTTCTATCACCCAAATCAATTGTATCTCCATCATGTAAAACTGAACTTGGTTTGCCTTGATAGACTTCATATTTTTCAATATCAAAATCCGATGGAAAGTCACATGGCTTACTTAACAAATTTGCTTTAACGACAGCCAGAGGAATAGGAAATTTAACTTGTAGCCAATCCTTTTCATCTTCGTGTACTAAAATATTATTAAAATACTTATGTCCTCCAATATGATCCCAATGGATATGTGTTGTAACTACTTCAATTGGCAAAGAAGTAATATGCTCTACAACTTTTTTGATATTCGATATACCTAGCCCTGTGTCAATCAAAAGTGCTTTTTTTGTACCCATAAGCAAATAGCAATGTGTTTCTTCCCAATGTTTATATTCACTGATAGCGAATGTATCTGTATCTATATTTTCAACTGTAAACCAACCATCCATTTTATCACTCTTTCAAATAAATTATCGCTGTTTTTCTCCAAACGCCCTATGTCATCTATATTTTCGCCATTTTTTAAGGCTCAAAAACGGCACTTTTTTGTTCATTTTCAAGCCTCAAAATCACTCCAAAACCACAACATATTGTGGTCAAAGTCTAATTTTCGCCCTCAAAACCACAACGTGTCATCAGAATTGTACACTCAACGTGTCCCGTCCTTGGGAACATATCCACAGGCGTTATCGCCGTTACCTCGTATCCCTTTTCTACAAGTAGTTTACAGTCCCTTGCAGCTGTTGTAGGATTACATGATACCATTACTAGTCTGGTGGGTGACATCTCATTAATTGCATCTATAACATCTAAATCTAAACCTTTGCGTGGAGGGTCAACAATTACCACATTAGGTTTCTTACCTTCATTAGCAAGTCTTTTTGCAGCTTCTCCAGCATCAGCACATATAAACTCTGCATTGAAAATCTAGTTGGCTTTGGCATTTTCATTTGCATCTGCGATTGCCTGTTCTACAATCTCCACACCAATTAAATTTTTCACTTTGCTTGCAGCGCAAAGCCCTATTGTGCCCGTACCACAATATAAATCAATTAGTGTATCCGTAGGCTTTAAATCAGCATATTCAATTGCCTTATTATAAAGCACTTCTGCCTGAATTCTGTTGACTTGGTAGAAAGAAAGCGGTGAAATTTTAACTTTAATATCGCAAATTATATCTGTAATAAAATCTGCACCGTAAACTGTTTTACACTGTTGTCCCAATATTACATTCGTTTTATCCTTATTTACGTTGATTACAATGCTCTTTATCGTATCATATTTTTGTGTAAGTAGCGTAATTAGTGCATCTATATTAGGGATATTAGAGCTCGTTGCAACTAGACAGACCATAACTTCATTGGTGATTTGAGCATATCTGATGTAGATATGTCGAATTAAACCTTTGTGATTTACCTCATCATATATAAAAATATTGTTATCACTTAAAAACGCCAAAATATCCTGTTGGATGTCAGCAAAAAATTGTGGTTGCAAATCACAATGACACTTTGAGACGATGCGATGGCTTCTCTTGGCATAAAATCCAGATATAACCTCTCCGTCACTATTTATCCCAACAGGAAATTGTGCCTTATTGCGATATCGAGATTGAAATTCAGTAGGAATAATGGGACTTATTTGTGTATCTATACCCCCTATTCTTCTAAATGCATTTTCTACAAGCTCCGCTTTAATTTTCAGTTCAGCATCATAGGAAATATGGCGATAAGTACACCCACCACACTGTTCAAATTTGTCGCAATCCACGTCAATACGAGATGGCGACGGAGTTATTATACTTTCCAGCTTACCAAACCCATAGCTTTTATTCAGTTTCACAATCTTTACCAAACAAATATCACCAACCGTTGTGTTGGGCACAAAAATTGCAAACCCATCTATTTTTCCTACACCACTGCCCTCGCTGGTAGTACCTGTTATTTTAATCTCATACTCTTCATTTTTAATTATATCCATTTTATCTCCTAAGACTTATTGTTATTTTTTATAGCAATTTTTAAACTGGTTAAAAGCATGCTATTTGTCCACTATTGTGATTAGCTTGAAAAGACAAGAACAATAGGACATTTTGATATATAGTATAACACTATTTTTTTACTTAGAGAAGTATTATTTTAGTAGGCTGATTGTTGAGTAAATTATAACTATTGTTGCATTAATTATAAATCGGTTGACACTGATTTTTTTAGCCTTTATAATCAAACTACCACTCAATAAAATACATACTTAGGGAGAACTTATATGCTTACAAAATATTATCAAGATTTAGCTACCGTAAAAGTCAATACAATGGCAAATCGTGCTTACTATATCCCCTGCTCAAACAACAATTTAACCGAACAAAAGCAAGATAATCACCGCATTTTAATGTTAAATGGTAAATGGGATTTTAAGTTATATGAAAGTATTGCAGATTTCAGCTTTGAGGTAAATCAGTTTTACACAATTGACGTTCCATCAAACTGGCAAATGCTAGGTTATGATAACCATCAATA
>JBAQWI010000365.1:0-1957 GCA_049298835.1 Oscillospiraceae bacterium | reverse complement strand
CTATATTATCAGGTAAACTGTTCCAAATATTGATAACCCGGTTACTGCGTTAGTTAAGTAATTCTTACGTAGACCATACCTGGTTCTTGATGTTAATATCTTCATACTATTCCCTCTTGTTGCATTGTAAGTATTAAAAGGAAATTTTAGTGCAACATGCATTGAATCATATATCCCAGACATTATTTTGTAAGTTTCAATCATGTCCCCTCTTATTCTAAGGAATATAAATATAAATACAAATATAAATTTAGTAGCTTTCTTTTGCACCCTTTCAATATCATCGATATCGCCCATTCTATAAGGTGCCCAAACAGAATTACAATAATCAAGGTGTGATCTAACCATACTAGTATAAAGTACCACAAAACTGGATAAAGACACTTGCGAAAAATTTCTTTTTAGCAAACCAATCATACTGAATGCTTTATTAATTTTTGACTGGATATGCCCCAAGTTACTATCCAGTTGAACCCCTAGATCATTAATATTAGTAACTCTTTCCAAAAGGCAATTATTCTGATTTTTAATGATATAATAAACATAACTCTTATCAACATTTCTACCAAATGAAATTATTTTACACTTATTTACATTTAATTTTAAAAGCCATTTATCTGACCATTCCTGCAAAGAGTTCAAGCTGGCTTGTAGCTTTATGGAATCATTTAATTCCTTTATATGTTTACAAATTTTGGCATCATCTGCAAAAAGATAAATATCTGATTCTAACTGACAAAAATCTGGTAGATCATTTATATACAAAATAAATAAAATTGGTCCCAAGACACTTCCTTGTGGTATACCGCTTGTCACCAATCACCAACCTGAATAACAATTGTTAACTTTAACTCTTTGTTTTCTATTACACAAAAAATTTTCAATCCATTTAATAATTGTTATATTTATTCCATATGAATACAGTTTAGAAATCAGTCTTTTGTGTGGCACCTTATCGAAAGCCTTTTCAAAATCTGTGTAAATCGCATCAACTTGACCCCCTTCCTCTAAATACTCTGTCCATCTATCCAACATATGCAATAACTGAAGCATAGTTGATCTGCCTTTTACAAAACCAAACTGTTTATTACTTAAAAATTTATTTTGTATAATAAATTTCATTACATGGTCCCTAATCAAGGATTCCAAAATTTTACAACAAACACTTGTTAAACTTACTGGTCTATAATTACCCCTTTCGGATCGGGATCCCTTCTTATACAGGGCTACAACCTCTGCCAATTTCCAATCATCCGGAACACACCCAGAAGATAATGTTTTATTAAAAATAATTGTCAATGGCCCAGCTAATTGTTCCCTGCACTCTAGTAAAACCCTTGGATGTATAAGATCCATACCTGGAGACTTATCTATTTTTAGTTTACTTAGTTTTGAAATTATCATATCCCTAGTTATAGCCAACTCCTGCATATCTACCGTAACAGGATAGTTCTTTAATTTGTCAAAATCCTGATCTCCCTCCTAATGCAATAGCCTTATCACTATCAGACTCAGCTACTTTTTCCAAACCGCTGTCATCCATCCATTTTAAATCCCCAATATTAGTATGACAGAAAGATTTACTCTTGACATATTGCCAAAATTTTTTAGAATTAGTCTTACATAAATTTGCAATATGATCTTGCTCCTGTTTAATCAAAATCCTGGATTCTTCCTTCACAAGATTTCGAATCTTTTTATATTCAGAAAAAATATTATCTTTCCTAGTCTCTATCCATCTATTCCACAATCTATGTTTCTGCAAATGATACCATGAAGCTCCTTATTATAATTGGATAGTCAATTATCTATCCAACCGGCAGCATTGCACCAGGTTTAATGGGGAGATCTCAACAACGACTAATATCAATGCTAGCATAATCCAAGGGTCTGGCATTGGGTCAATAGCTTTCTTTATAGCTGCCTCTGATTTACATCCAACATGCCCCGGCAACAC
>JBAQWI010000364.1:0-5798 GCA_049298835.1 Oscillospiraceae bacterium | reverse complement strand
GCGTAATGGTAATATAAACATACAAGTCATAGATCTGAGTGTTAAACCGCAGGATTTTTTAACGAAATCACCTCGAGAAAGAAATCTCGAGTTCTTTAGAAATGACAATGCTGAGTTTGCAAAACAGTACCTTTATTGGTATCCCCTTATAGCTGCTTGCTCTTTTATTCGAAAATCGAAAAGCGATCCATTTAGTCCCGAATACATCATTCCGCAACTGCTAATGCAATGGGCAAGAGAAAGATATGTTTCAACGGATTCTCAAAAAGAACTGGTAGGGATACGTTATTTCTCTTGCGCTTCTCGCGAGACAGCAGAATTGGGTTTCAATTACGTCTTTCCCGTTAGTGGGGAAAGAGATGGAACTTTAAGCAATGACTATTGTTCGGTATTGGCAAACTCCTTTGAACTTACCCGGCCCCTCATAATCGAGAAAGAAAAGCTGAATTTCTATCAAAAGAGCATGGAAAATGATAGAAGCCTAGATAAAGTGAATGAGTAGAAGCATAAGATATTTTTTGAAAAGCCATAGGGAAATTTTGCATTAATCCAATCAAGGTCTGATTAAAATATGTATAGGGAACGCCCCGTAAGATTTAGCGGTCCCTATACATTTCTCCTCCCAGAAATGTAAGCGCACTCTTTTTGGGGAGGTATGATTAAAAAATTGGAAAGAAGGTATATGATGTCGGACAGCATGATTCGTGTAGGTAGAAGAGGGAGTAATTTTATCGATGCCAATCTCCTTGTATTTCCGAAAAAGAAATATCCAAAAATAAAAAAGAGCGCTAGAAAAAAAGCTGGCATACCTAAAGGCAAAAAAGCCAAATCAAACATAGTGAATGGGCCATACAAAGAAAAGCGAACACTCTGCTTGATTAAATATAGTCAAATGATTGCGGATGACCTAGAAAATCAAGGGAAGTATAAGCGGATGTTCTATGCGTTTTATCCAGATTATCCTAAAGACAGCTTCAAAAAATTTGTGAATATGTATTATGCACTCGTTAAAAATAAAAAGTTCAAGTATGTGGCTCCGTCTCGAGAAATCGTGCATTTACTCTCGTATTTCACCAGAGAAGACGAGCACGAGTTGTTGCTGCAGTTTATTAACAAGTTATATCGTTTTGAAAGTGAGCATCCTAATTCGGTTACGTTACGTGTGAAAAAACGGTGCAATCAACTATTGGTAAGCAGAAATCATGAAGAACTTTATGATATGCCAACTGGCTAGATTACTTCATTTGTCCCCTACACCAATTCCCTTCTCGTATCCCCTGCTACTTTCTGATGAAGCGGGAATATACTTTCGGCTGTTGTTAGACGCCGGACTCTGGAAAATAGGAGAGCCTCTAAGAGGAACCTTCCAGCTCAATTATTCATTGAAACAACCCGTGTGTCAGCAAAGGCACCACCATCGAAATCAATGTCCATATTTGGACTTATGTGGTAAATGTTGGCAGGGTTGAGGATTTGAAACCGATCAGTTTTGATTTTAAGCGAGAGAGAAACTAAACCTAGTTGCGTAGTAATCTGTTTCTGAAAAACCTATACAATGAATTGTAAAATAACTTTGATTTGCTTTTGCTATATTCAATTCAATTAGCTATGAAATCAAATTATCACAGATTATAATTTGGTCCCCTAGCCGTTACCAATAGAGGAGGGAAAAGATGGTAGAAATTCCAATTACGTTACTTGCTGATGAGAAAGGATACTTTGACAGAGAATGTCCTCGATGTGAGAGTGTTTTCAAAATCTATATGATAGACTGGAAAGAAAAGGTGAACGATGAGGAGGTACATTGCCCTAAATGTGGATGTACCGAATCCGCTGATAAGATGTGGACGCAAGAACAGGTTGCTGGAATGAAAGAGATACTTGCTAGTTGGGCGCTGAATCATATTACAAATGAATTGGGCAAATCATTTCGTAGCCTAGAAAATTCAACTAAAGGAAATAGACACTTCCAAATAAAGTATAAGCCAGGCAAAAAAATTACATTTTCAAATAATCCGATTGGTCAACGTGATGAATGGGAACTTGAGATTTCTTGCCCTGAATGCAGTACTAAATATAGTACAATTGGCCCTGCATATTTTTGCCCTTGTTGTAGACACAATCCTATAATTGAAACGTTTGAAAAATCGATCCTGAGGATTGAACGAATGATTAGTTCGTTACCAGAAATGAATGAAGCATTCACCAAGATTACAAGTAAAACAGAAGCAAACGATATGACAGACGCTATGTTAGAAAAAACGGTTGGAGAGATAGTATCAGTATTTCAGCACTATGCTTCTTATTTGCATGAAAATTTCACTGGTAAAAAAGCAAGAACTAATGATTTTCAAATCATCAAAAAAGGATCAGATTTGTTCAATAATGGTACAGGGTATGGATATTGCGCCTTTATTGATGAAGAAGAGCTTATCTATTTAAATACAATGTTTCAAAAAAGACATTTATTAGAACATAACGGTGGATATGTGGATACTAAATATTTAGAAAAAACTGGAGACAAATCCTATAAAGACGGTCAAAGATTGGTCCTTCGCGAATCGGAAGTTCTTCGATTCTGTAGTATCGTTCAAAAGCTTGGTGAGGGCTTAAAAACAATAAAGGCAAGAAGCTAAGGTGTTGATTCAGTGAATCTAATTAATGCCAATTTAACTTTTATTCTACCGGTAATTTATGCTTGGTGTTATAACAGGTATGTTTGGTTATATTAGTGGAAAGAAAATAGTTTTATTAGCTATTAAATAATTGAAGATAGTAGGATAATAAGATTAGTTATTTTGCTTGATGGGTAGTTAATATGATTGATTATTTGTTAAGCATAATTTCCATATTAGAGTTTTCATTTTAGTGTTCCGCAGAAATACCTCCAACGTTTCCACTTCTTCGAATAAGTTGCTCTTTACCGAAATATCAACCATAAACCAAAAAGGAGCCCAGCCCATGAATGATACCATTTTCGATTTTCTGAGATCTTATGTACCCAGTGACAAGAGAGACCCCAAAGAGGACTACCTGACGCAATTGTTTGCATGGTTACTGATAAATGTTAAGGGTCTGGACCTGAAGTATTGCGAATACCTATTGAATAAAACAGCGAACAGCACATTTACTGTGACTGATTCCGACACCATCACTGTGGAGACGCAAAGAACGCTGGATAATGGGAAACGGATCGATTTGCTGATTACAGTAAATGATACCTATGGCTTCATTTGTGAGCATAAAATCTACAGTATGCTGTCACCAAATCAAATTATAAATTACAGTAGCATGGCGCCTACCATTGGAGCGGGGCAATTCCACACCGTGCTTGTTACTTTAGGCACCTACCAATGGACGCAGCCGGCGGACGTACGTATTTTGTGGAGCAGCTTATATCGGGATTTCCTGCAGATGGAAATAAAAAATTATGCTAAGGATTCAGTGGATGAATTCATGCTGAATCAGGCACTCCACTTTATGCAGAACAATAGTCTTGGGACTTACGGAGAAATCACGCCGGGAGGCATCGCGGGATACTGGGAATCGTTTGAGCTAAAAAGTGCTGTTAATAATCTTGTCGATGGGTTAAAGTACCGGAATTGGAAAGCGTATTGCCCTAATTTACACCTATGCAATACGCAGGGGGTTACTGAACATCCAATATACCGTAAGGAAAAATGGGGCAGAGTCGGGCTTGAAATGTACAGCAATTGGAGTCCGGGAATTTTCGTGGGCATTCTATGGGATCCTTCTGATCATCGAATAGAACCTCCTCTTAACAAAGAGCGTGGTGGTCCAGATGTTGTTGTACTAGTTGATTTGCCTGAATCCGGTTATTCAAAAGTAATTGGCACGCCAGCGTGCGCGAATTATTTTGACAAACTGAACCAAAATCACGGGGATTTCGATCTGAAAAATTATCCCGAAATAAACGCGAATTGGAGATTGACTGTCCTAAGGAAATCTTTGAGTGATGTGCTTCAAGGAAAACAAAATAGAAACGAACAAGAAGACGCATTGTACAAAACATTTTGCGATGGCATCAATATACTGACTGATGGTGGGGACTTAGGGAGATTAGACTGGTAACGATTAAACAATGTCTCATTAACGTGGGACTTACAGACGTTCTTACATCCATAGGTTCTTAACAGAAACACAATACTGGAGGTGCGTGACTGTGAAAAGAATAATAACATTTTTTTCTATCGTTTTTCTAGCTATTTTGTTAGTAGGATGTGGCAGTAAAGAAGTCGATGATAAAATCAGTTTACCAATTTCTTCTGATCTGGAAGATACAAACTATCAGGATGTTGTATATAAACTTAAGGATGCTGGATTCACCAATGTCCAAACAGAGGTAATAGATGATTTAGTTTTTGGCTGGATAATAAAAGATGGACAAGTTGAAGAGGTATCAGTTGATGGTTATACAACATTCTCTGCAGATAGCAAATATCCAGCGGATGTTGAAATAGTAGTTTCATACCATACCTTTCCGGCAGATGAAGAAGATGTTGCCGCTGGATCATCAACACCTGAAACTATAGAAGAAACTGAACCTGCTGAGGAAGAGCAATCTTCAATACAGGAAGAAATTCCATATGACCTTGCATATAGAGTTGGATTTGATGGCTATGCAGTGTATTATCTAATCGATACGACAAGTAGTAAAATTACACATTTCTACCCTAAAATCGGTTTAGGTAGTACAACGGCGACGTATACTGGTAATTTAAGTGACGGAATTGATTTTGAATTGGATGGAAGAAAGGGACATGCAGAAACCAAATATGATGGGGCGATATTAACGGTTACCGGGCAATATGGAACAGCATTTAAGAGCTATAAGTCGGATGTTAATCAAATTAAAGGCTATCAGAAAACACCCGAAGAGTTTAATAATGAAATCATTACTGTAGATAATAATGAAGAATTCGTTGCGATTCTGAACACTACAGATCAAGGCGATCAAATAATCGAAGAATTTGCGGTGAAGTATGCAGGCCGTACTATTGAATTTGATGGCAACATTGCGTATATGAATAATCATGGAGATTACACGACAAGATATGACTTTTTAATTTCACCGTGGGACTATAGTGAAACATCGGGATCTGGACCCAATTTCCAATTTGAGGATTGCGGCGTTTTTGAGTTACATCTAATTGGTGACAATATTCCGGACACTATTGGAATGGGTGATAACCTACACTTTGTTGCAAAATTAGAAGATTATAACGAAACTTCGCAATTGTTCCACCTCAATCCAATTTCTACGGAATTCAGATAGCTGCAAACAGATAAAGAGGGATTGGTCGAAAAAGTGACATTATTGAGATTGCAAATCTTAAAGAAGAAGTAAGTATGTCGTCATCATTGAATATGTACTGCGAGCTCATGAGTGAATTTGTAGGGAGGAATACATATGTTTGGTAAAAAAACGAAGTATAGTAAAAAATGGTTTGAGAATGTGTCAGATGAAGATTTTTATACCGAGCGAGAACCAGTACGGCAAGCATTTTGCAGAGGAGACGAAGGTGCAGAAGGATTGTTGAATCGATTTAACAACGAGGAGATTCGCCGTATGAATGAAAAATACGAAAAGGAGCATCCTGATGCAAAACCAAGACATCGTGAGCATGGTTGGTATTTGCCAAATGATGACGACTAATGTAATGTATTTTTTGATAAATGAATTAATTTACTATTAGTTACGAGTATCTTAAAACCATGCTTACAAAATCTGACAAAAAGTACTATGAGATTTTAATTAATCTAAATACCAATAATAC
>JBAQWI010000363.1:0-15337 GCA_049298835.1 Oscillospiraceae bacterium | reverse complement strand
AATATCATACTCATCTTTTTGAAGAATATCAACAATTTTTTTCCCAATAAAATAGCTACCGCCCATTACTTGAACTTTCTTTCTCATAGATATCATTCCTTTCAAAAAATACTGAAAGGGTAAGCCTTCGCTTACCCTTTCTATACTATATTATCTTGCCATACCTAATAATGCGGCACCGATAATTCCTGCATCATTACCCAAAGATGCCGCAACTATTTCAGTATTTTTGGCACTGTTTCTTGAGTATACCTCTTTGGCAACAAGCTCTTTCATAGGTTTCATCAAATAGTCACGCTCATGGCTAATTCCACCGCCAATACACAATATATCTGGCTGGAATGTATTAATTATATTCGTAATGCCACAAGCTAAATACTTCACATATTCAGCTACCACAGCAGTAGCTACTAAGTCGCCTTTGCGCATTGCATCAAATGATATTTTTCCATTTACTTGATTAATATCTCCCTCACATAATTTCCACATTATTGAGCTCTTATCTGCATTCATATGCTCCTTAGTGGTTGTGATTAGCCCTGTTGCACTTGCATATGCCTCAAGACAACCTTTTCTGCCACAGGTGCAAGGGCGTCCATCAACTACCATTACCGTATGTCCAAGTTCTGCACCTGCAAAGTTTGATCCTGTGTATATCTCATTGTTTATTACAATTCCACCACCTACGCCTGTGCCAAGTGTTACCATAACGGAAATGTTAGCGTCTTTTGCAGATCCCGCAACATACTCGCCATATGCCGCCGCATTTGCATCATTTTCAATGAAAACTGGACGTGACAATCTCTCCTCTAGCATAGCCACAAGCGGCACGTCATGCCAGTTTAGATTGTTTGAATACTCAAGTATTCCAGTTGATTTGTTTGCAGTTCCTGGTGCACCAACGCCTACCCACTCAATGTCAGCCATAGAAATGCCGGCTTTTTCCACAACATCTTTTGCCACCGCTGCCATAGTGTTGATTACTTGTTCCGCTGGGCGCTCGCCCCTAGTTTTTACAGTGCATTGCGCAATGATTTCATTATTCTCATTTACAACCCCAGCCGCAATGTTTGTTCCACCTAGGTCAATACCAATATAATATTTCATCTCAATTTCCCCTTATATACATTTTTATACTGTTGTTTGTATGATTTTGCCTTCTCCAGTTATCGTGTATTTTCCATAGCCAGCCTCAAGGAAGATGCTCTCGCCCTTGTTAATTTCTATGTTACCATTTCCACTTTCAAGCAAAACTTTTCCCGATAGGCATAACAATGACTGAAACGAGTTATCATCAACGCACAACTCTGCCACAGTTTTCACTTCAATTGAATGAACAGTGAAATATTCACAGCTAGAAAGCAACGTTTTTGCATAGCCTGTATATTCTTCACACGCACCTTGGGGAGTGTTATCCCTTGTTGGCGGAGTTAGTTCAGTTACATCAAGTGCCTTTTTTACGTGCAACTCACGAGGTTTTCCGTCGTTGCCAACTCGTCCATAATCATATATTCGGTAGGTTGTATTTGAATTTTGTTGTATCTCCGCAATCAAGATACCACTGCCGATTGCGTGGAGTGTTCCTGCTTCAATGAAGAAAACATCTCCCTTTTTTACTTCTACTTTGTTCGTTACTTCGAGCAAGGTATTGTTTTCAATACGCTGGGCAAACTCCTCTTTGCTGATGTTTTTTTGGAAACCATACAGCAAACTTGCTCCCTCTTCACAATCAACGATATACCACATTTCAGTTTTGCCATATTCACCCTCAACACGCAATGCATAATCGTTCTTTGGGTGGACTTGCACAGACAAATTATCTCGTGCATCTATCAGTTTAATTAGCACAGGAAAGTTCTCAAACCTGTCGCAGTTTTTGCCTAATATGAATTTTCCTTTGAGTTCAATAACTTCTGCAAGAGTTTTTCCCTCGTATTCTCCATTTGCAATTAACGAGTTGCCGTCCTTGTGGCAACTAAGCTCCCAGCTTTCAGCTACCTTTTCCATATCTGTTTGTTTGTTATATTCAGTTACCAGCTTTGTTCCGCCCCATAGGTAATCTTTGAGCGGTGCTGTTAATTTTATAGGGTACATTATTTTTTCCTCCAATATGAAATTTAAGTTGTGTGAGCCTGTTTGGAACGGTCTTGACCGTTCCACGGGCGGATAATATCCGCCCGTACAAATCTATTTTATCACAACACAAAAAAAAAGACAAGCACCGAAGTGCTTGTCTTTTAATTTGTTTGTTTAAACCAAACTTCTAGTTCTTAAACACCTGTTTTAGGAACGTCTGTTGGTTTAGTTGGGTTAACTACAGCAGGAGCAGCAGCAACTGTTACAGTCACGTATAGTGAATCTGAACCAGCAACAGCAACTTTAACTTTAGTTGTTCCAACGCCGATAGCTTTGATAGTTCCGTCAGCAGCTACAGTAGCAACTTTAGCATCATATGATGAGAAAGTTAGAGCAGCAGTACCAGCGTCTTTAACAGCTATTTTATGAGTTCCGCCAACGATCATCTTAGCAGTTGGGTTTAGTGAAGGTTTAGCAGTAGAGATTGAGCCAGCAGCAACAACTTCAACAATTGTTACAGCAGTTTTTGTAACTGATTTACCGTCTTTATTAACATAAGTCATTGTTGAAACAATTTTGTTTTTACCAACAGCAACACCAGTTACTTTACCGTCTCCGTCAACGATAGCAAAATCATAATCAGTAGCATCATCATTTAGATAATCTTCATCATAAGAAATACCGTTGTTGATGTTAGAATCTGAAGCAACATGTTTAGCTTTGTCGCCAAGTTTAAATACTTGACCAACTTCAATTTTAATAGTTGAAGGAGCTGAAACGCCAATTGCTACTTTACCAAGAACAGCTTTGATAGTTGTTTTTGAAGTAATTACTTTACCTGAAGTAAATGTAACTGGAACTTCAACATTTTTCAAATCAGCATCTAGTTTTTGATCAGCAATAGAACCAGCAAGTAGTGTTTTACCATCAATTACATATACCAAGTTGCCATCGTCATCAAGGTTTTTTCCAGCGTCAATTTTAGTTTTGCTTTCTGCTGTCATAGATACATCATTAGTAGTACCTAGAGCTTTAATGATAGCAGCCTCAATAGCATCGTTAATTAGCGCTACGTCAGTAGCTAGGAAATCTGAGCCTGCTGGTGTTGGAGCTACTTTAATAGTAAAATTGTTAGCAGCAGTAGTAGCAGCAGCATTGTTTGCTATTGATTCAACTGGAACATTGTTTGTTTTTTCAATAAATCTGTATCCAGTAGCATCTCTTTGTGGAATAGCTGCACCAGCTTTAATTTTAACTGAACCTACTTTTTTATCATCAATGTTTTTAACGATAAGAGTAGCAGTACCAGTTTTTTCAACAGCAGAAACGACAGCGCCATCAATAGCGAAAACGCCAGCATTGTTGTCAGCTAGTTCAAATGATAGGTTAGCATCAAGTACTAATTTACTTTTGCTTACAAAAGCTTTTACTTCATCTGTAAAGTTTTTTGAATCGTCTTTAGCAATTGTGTACTCTGCTTTTGCAAAAGTAGCAAGAGTTACGTCTGAAGCGTCTCCTGATTGTGCGCTTGTAGCTGAAGCGAAAGCTGGAACAGCCATTCCTACAAACAAACAAACAGCTAATAGGGAAGCAAGAATTTTGTTTTTCATGTTTAAATTACCTCTTCTTTCATCATACATTTACATAACGTATGTAATTACGATACAATAATACCACACACGTACAGGCATTGCAAGCGATTTCCAAAAATTATATGGGTAATTATAACTTTTTAGGCGCCAAAATGACAGTAAGAGGGGGGGTACTATATCACATAACCAAGTAATGCGAGCACTTTTTGCAGTTCTTATCTTTTTTTCTCAAACGACAAAAACCACAAGCACTGAACTTGACACATAAGTTATGTCCTTGCGTTTAAATATATATTATTTAAACTTAACTGTAATATAACATATTATATACAACATTTCAAGTATTATTTTCACTTTTTTTCAAATGTGTTACCATTTGTAATAATTATTATGCAAAAAGTGCCATTCGTGGGTGTTTAATATACAATTCAGCACAATTCTGCGTTATTCTATAACATTATTAGACGTGCACCCCTGCTGACCCAATGTGGCTACAACCTCACGCAACAATGCAATGGCATTAATTTTCTCACCTTTTTTGGGTTTCACGCTGATATAGGGACGATTTGAGGCATTCACCAAAATGCGAGATTTCATTGCCCCAATCAACGCAGACACAACCGCCATATCAAGTTTGTTTGGATAGAGCATAAGAGCTGCTGGTTTCTCATTAATTTCCTCAAATCCATATGATGCAAGAGTATTTCGCAAAAACGCAACATCTAACAACGAGATAACTGCCGCAGGGGGTTCGCCAAAACGGTCGATAAGTTCATCGGTGACGTCAAAGGCATCCTCTTTGGTTTTGATTGCAGCAATTTTTTTGTAAATGTCAATACGCTGGGAGGTTTCGTCGATATAGTCCTCTGGAATATGGGCATCAAGCCGAAGATCAATCAAACATTCATAGGTTTGTGGGGTAGGCTTCTCACCTTTTTTCTCAGCTATGGCATCACTTAGCAGTCGGAGGTACATATCATAGCCGACAGCCTCCATATGCCCATGTTGTTTTGCGCCGAGGATATTGCCAGCGCCCCTAATTTCCAAGTCACGCATAGCGATACGAAACCCGGATCCAAATTTTGTAAACTCACGAATTGCCTCAAGGCGTTTGCTTGCGACTTCAGTTAATACTTTGCCCCGAGTAAATGTGAAATAGGCAAAGGCACGACGATTAGAACGTCCTACCCTACCTCTAAGCTGATAGAGTTGGGACAATCCCATATGGTCTGCATTTTCTATAATGAGGGTGTTGCAGTTTGCCACATCCACACCAGTTTCGATGATTGTGGTACAAATTAGGACATCTATTTCACGTTCAAGAAGCTGTCTCCAAATTTCAGACAGTTCTTTTTCATCTAGTCGCCCATGTGCGGTAGCGATGCGAGCTTCTGGAACTGCGGCTTGTATTTTTGCGGCAACCTGATCCATATTTTCAATTTTGTTATAGATGTAGTAACTTTGCCCACCTCTACGAATTTCCTTTTTAATAGCATCTGCGACAATGCCGATGTCAAACTCAAGCACATAGGATTGA
This sequence comes from Oscillospiraceae bacterium, assembly GCA_049298835.1. Classification (GTDB taxonomy): domain Bacteria; phylum Bacillota; class Clostridia; order Oscillospirales; family Ruminococcaceae; genus Paludihabitans. The sequence continues at coordinate 10,132 of JBAQWI010000363.1, read as the reverse complement.
ACGGGGTGACGATCTTGGGGGGCTTGTTCTATGGTAGACATATCTCGTATTCCAGAAATCGCCATATTGAGTGTACGTGGAATTGGAGTGGCTGATAGCGTTAGCATATCGACATTGGTGAACATTTCTTTAAAATGTTCCTTATGCTTTACTCCAAAACGCTGTTCCTCATCGACAATGGCTAAACCAAGATCCTTAAATTCAATATCCTTTTGAACAAGACGATGTGTGCCGATAACAATATCAAGTTCGCCAGTTTTCATTTTTTTGATAATTTCCTTTTGTTGCTTTGGTGTACGAAAACGTGAAAGCACTTCTATATTAATAGGAAAGCCATCAAAACGCTGTTTAAAGCTTTGATAATGCTGCCAAGCGAGTATTGTCGTTGGGCAAAGGATTGCGACTTGTTTGCTGTCCATAGCTGCTTTGAAGCAACCACGCATTGCAACTTCGGTTTTTCCAAATCCTACATCTCCACAAAGCACTCTATCCATAGGTTGTGATTTTTCCATATCTGCTTTGATTTCCTCAACGCAACGAAGTTGATCGTCCGTTTCAGTATAAGGAAAGCGCTGTTCAAAATCTTTTTGCCATTCTGTATCTTCTGAAAATGCGTGTCCTTTTATTTCCATACGCTGTGCATATAGAATGATAAGCTCATCAGCCATATCCTCGACAGCTTTTTTTACACGCTGGCGAGTTTTTTGCCACTCAACAGAATGGAGTTTATTCAACTTCACCTTGCCATCATCACGAGGACCGATGTACTTGGAAACTAAATCAAGCTGTGTAACTGGAACATAGAGTGTATCTGCACCTGCATAGCTTATTTTAATGTAGTCTTTGACAATTCCTTGCATCTCAAGTTTGTTGATGCCCTCGAAAATACCAATACCGTGGGAAATGTGCACAATCAAGTCACCTTTGACTAAATCGGTAAGACTTCTTAGCTGTTTGCCTTTTTTAAACTTCTCGTTGCGTTTCTTCTGGCTTGCAGGTTTTCCTGTTGTAATCAGATTTACTTTTATTTCGGGGTACTCAAAACCTGAGGAAAGACTGCTTGCAAGTACGAAAAGCTTATTGTGTACAATTTCTTCGCTATCCCTTATATATTCCGCTGGTAATGACATTGAATTAAGGTCGCTTGTCAATGCTGATGCAGATTTTCTTGTACCTGCAAGGACTATAACTGCATAATTTTGCTCTAAAAGTGGAGTAACGTCCTCACGTAGCAGTTTAAGCTCACCACTAAAGCTACTTGTCTGGATTGGATTAATTGAAATCAAGTCTGCAAATTTTACATCTTGGTTTGTGCGGGCAAAGGTATCAAGGTAACAACATTGCAACCCTTTTATTTTATTTAAAATATATGGCATTGTTTGGTCAAAGTTGATAAGTCCTTTTGTAATCTCGCCATCTTCTAAAAGCTGTTTGATATCTTCTTGTCCTTGCCATAGATATGTTTTACTTCTCTCCTTAATAGAAGAGTATTCGCTGACAAAAACAGTTGGGTTTTCAAAGTAATCAAACAGAGTTGCAGGTGTTTCGTATGCAAGCGTTAAATACTTGTCCAATGAATTGAGCGAAATTCCAGACTTCAGTCGCTCAAGGTCATGGGTATAAGTTGCCTTTGCTTTGTCGATTTTGGTCTTATCTATAAAGGAAGAGAGTTTTTCTATCAAATCCTCTGGGGAGTCAAAAAGCACTTCATTTGCAGGTGTGATGTCTATTTTTTCAATTCGCTCAGTACGACGTTGGGTTTGTATATCAAAATGAGCCATGGTATCAACTTGGTCGCCCCAAAGTTCAATGCGAACTGGGCTATTATAATTTGGCGGAAATATGTCTACAATTCCTCCACGTACACAAAATTGTGCAACTCCCTCAACCTGAGGTTTTGGCTCATAGCCTGAACGCATTAGCCTTTTGGATAATTCACTTGTGGAATATGTTCCCCTTGAAGTAATTGAAAATTTACGTTCCTTTAGATACTCTGGTGGAATTGTATGTTGCAATACTGCATCAATGCTTGCAACAACTATCTTGCACTCACCGCTTTGAATTCTTGAGAGCACACCAAGCCTAATTTGCTCATATTCCCTTGAAGCGACTTCAACCTGTCTTAGCGTGAAATCTCTTGCAGGATATAGAAATGCAATTTCACTACCCTCCATTGCGTTAATATCCTCAACCAACACCCTTGCAGATGGTTCATCGTGGGCTATTACAATGGTTTGGGTTTTCGTGTGTGAATTTGCGGCATAGATAAAATGTGCCTTATGGACCTCAGAAACACCTACAAGTAGTGTAGGTGTTTTCTTTTCTTTGAAGTTGTCCATTAGCGAAACAAACTGTGGTAATTCATATGCTATCTGTTTAAATAGTTTCATAGTAAGGCGAAAGACTCGTCTTTGCCTGCACCTCCTATCGACATATATTATAAATTAATTATACCTATTCATTGCCTCATCAATATTATCTTGCACCATAAGCGATACTATTTCCTCGCACTTATCATAAGCTTCACGCATTTTTTGCTGTTCTTCCTTTTTGAAGTTTGAGAGTACCCAATCTGCCAAATCGTAATCTGGGTGTGGTTTTTTTCCTACACCAAGCTTAATACGAGGAAACTCATCCTTCCCAGTTAAATGTATGATGCTTTTTATGCCATTATGTCCGCCATGAGTTCCCTTTCGGCGCACTCGCATCTCCGACGGTTCAAGCGAAATATCATCAAAAATCACAATGACGTGACTAATTGGAACTTTATAAAAATTCATTGCCTCAACCACTGCCTCGCCACTGTTGTTCATATAGGTCATAGGTTTCATCAAAAGACACTTTTGGTTTGCAATCTTTGCCTCGCCTACAAGAGATTTAAATTTCATCTTTTTGACATCAGTACCCAAAGATTTTGCAATTCTATCAATGGCATTAAAACCCGCATTATGGCGAGTATTTTCGTACTGTTTATCTGGGTTTCCTAGCCCTACAACAATATATGCAATTGGTCCCTGCTTTTCTTTACTAAATAGCATAATATCCTCCATCAGGCTGTACCTACAAAGCACAATAACCTGCTATAATAAATAACGTGACTATGGGGGTAGAACTAAATTCTACCCCATAACTATATATTTAATATAGTAGCATTTCAATTTATAAGTGTCAATTATATTTTCCCTCTTCCTTTAATATATATACTAATATCTCTGCTAATATATCTGCTAACCATTGCATAAAGTATTGAAATATGATATTATTACTTTAATTCAGGCTTAACATAGGAGTGTTGTATTTATGAAACAATCAATAGGAATTATCTTTGGCGGTGCATCAAGCGAATACGAGGTTTCCTTGATGTCTTCTACATCAGTTTTAAACAATATTGATACCGACCGCTACGATATCTATAAAATAGGAATTTCAAAACAAGGACAAATGTTTTACTATACAGGTGATGTTGCTAAAATCATATCAGACGAGTGGAATTCTTCCGATTGCATTCCATGCGTAATCAGCCCAGACCGCACACATCATGGCTTTATTTTATTAAACGGTGGCAATGAAATTATAAGGCTAGATGCAGTTTTCCCAGTTTTACACGGAAAAAACGGCGAGGATGGCACCATTCAAGGGCTCTTTACAATGGCTGGAATACCTTATGTTGGTTGCGATACTCTTTCAAGTGCTGCTTGTATGGATAAAGGTGTTACCCATACAATCCTTGATAGTGCTGGAATTTCAACTGCAAAATGGCTTGGTATCTTACAGCACAGCTACAAAATAAATTCCGATGCGTTTTTAAAGGAAGTTGCTGACACTCTTGGTTTTCCTTGCTTTGTAAAACCTGCAAATGCTGGTTCCTCTGTTGGAATAACAAAGGCAGTCGACAAAAACACTTTAAGAGATGCAATGGAAGTTGCTTTTTTACATGATAAAAAAGTTATTGTTGAAGAAATGCTTTATGGAATTGAAATTGAATGTGCAGTTTTAGGAAATGAAGACCCGATTGCCTCGGTTTTAGGTGAAATTGAGCCTTGCAACGATTTTTACGACTATGATGCAAAATATCTTGCAAACAAAACAAAAACTTACATCCCTGCAAGGATTGACGAAAAACATACACATGAAATTCGTACCACTGCAGTAAAGGCTTTTAAAGCAATTGGCTGTGAAGGGTTTTCACGAGTTGACTTCTTTTTGACCAAAGACAACAGGGTTATGCTAAATGAAATTAACACCATTCCTGGGTTTACAAGCATTAGTATGTATCCACAACTATTTATTAACAGTGGTGTGTCTTATAAGGATTTGATTACAAAACTAATTGACCTTGCGATTGAAAGAAACTAGAAAATTCACAAGACAAGAAAAAACTTCACACTACGAAAGGGGTGTAAACCATTTCAATGGATAATCGTCCGATTGGCGTATTCGATACAGGACTTGGCGGTCTTACCACCGTTTCAGAATTGAAACGAATTATGCCTAACGAAAATATAATTTACTTTGGTGACACAAGTCGCGTTCCCTATGGAACACGAAGTCGAGAAACCATTCAAAAATACACAAAACAAGATATACGCTTTTTATTGTCACATGATGTTAAAATGGTGATTGTTGCTTGCAATACTGCAAGCACCGTTATCACTCCCGATATGGTTAAAAATCTCCATGTTCCTTTTGCACAGGTGATTACACCTGCGGTAAACTCTGCTGTAGCTAAGACAAAAGGCGGAAAAATCGGTATCATAGGAACCACTGCAACAATTCGCAGTGGAGCCTATGAAGTTGCTTTATTATCTCTAAATCAAGATTTACAAATTACCACTTCAGCTTGCCCATTGTTTGTGCCTCTTGTTGAAAATGGGTATACAAGCCGTGACAATAAGGTAACTAGACTAATCGCTGAGGAATACCTTGCCCCACTAAAAGCCGCTAATGTTGACACCCTCATTTTAGGTTGTACACACTACCCTATTATAAAGGATATCATCGCCGACATTATGGGCGATGACGTAATCTTGATTGACTCTGGAATTGAGGTTGCTGCTGTTGCATATGATATATTAAATAAAAAATCTATTCTAAATTTGACCCAAAAACCTGGAGATTGCCAATATTTTGTAAGTGACAGCGCTGCTGATTTTACTTCAAGTGCCTCCATGATATTTGGTGAAAATAAAATTGATAATGCAACTAAGATTGACATAGAAAGCTATTAAAGTCAAATTAACCCCCATTATTCAGCCGAAAGTATTATTAAGTAACAGCTTTGCTCTTTGCACTGTTACAACTGATTTAATTGAAGGAAGTTTTTAACTATAATGAAAAAAGATGTTTTTATAACAATAAAAGGGATACAAACGGTAGATGACGAAAAAGATACTACCGAACTTTTTACACAAGGAAATTTTTATAAAAAAGATGATAGCTACTACATTACATACGACGAAAGTGAGGCTACGGGCTTTCAAGGCAGTACCACTACCCTCAAAGTTGAAGGCAACGATAAGGTTACTCTGATTAGAAGCGGTAGCACTCGTTCCCACCTAATTGCACAAAATGGTGAACGAAATATCGGTCACTATGGTACAACCGAAGGCAACCTCGCTATTGGCGTTTATACAAAACAGATTAATGCTAACCTTGACGAAAATGGTGGAGATTTATTCTTCTCCTACTCTCTTGACATAAACTCACATTTGATTAGTGAAAATGAAGTTTATATTAATATAAAAGGCAATTAGCCATGAATACGCATATAATAAAACTTAAGATAAAAAAAGATGCAGGCTGGTGTCTGCAGTTGGAGGAAAACAAATGCAAAACCCTGTACTTGATGCAAAAAATCAATTAAATGAACTTATTCTATCAGCCCTTGGAAGAGCGGTTTCAAATGGCACACTTTCGGCTGAGCCTATTCCACCCTTTGCAATAGAAATTCCTGGTGATACCAAAAACGGTGACCTTGCAACTAACGTCGCTATGGTGTCTGCAAAGGCATTCAAACTTCCACCTAGAAAAATTGCTGAGGCAATCGTTGGTGAAGTAATTCTTGACGGAAGTTATTTTGAAAAAGTTGAAATTGCTGGCCCTGGATTTATCAATTTTTTCTTAAACCGCAACTGGTTTAGCAGTGTTGTTACCTCTGTGCACCAACATAAAGAAAACTATGGCAGAACTGACTTTGGTGCTGGCAAAAAAGTTATGGTTGAGTTTGTTTCAGCCAACCCAACAGGTCCAATGCATATTGGAAATGCTCGTGGCGGTGCAATCGGAGATTGCCTTGCAAGTGTGCTCGACTGGAGTGGTTATGACGTAACTCGTGAGTTTTATGTAAATGATGCGGGAAACCAAATTAACAAGTTTGCAATTTCCCTAGAAGCTAGATATTTACAAATTTACCTTGATAACATTGAAATTCCTGAGGACGCATATCAAGGCGAGGATATCACAATCCATGCAAAAGAATTTTCAAAGATAAATGGCGATAAATTTGTAGCTACCACTTCTGAAGAAAGAAGAAAAGCGTTGGTTGAGTACGCTCTTCCTTTGAACATAAAAGGATTAGAGGATGATTTAGCTAAGTACCGCATAGTATATGATAACTGGTTCTTGGAGTCAACTTTGCATAATAATGGCGAGGTTGATAAAGTAATTGAATTGTTAAAGAGTAAAGGACATACTTACGAATCCGAAGGTGCTCTTTGGTTTAATGCTACTAAGTTTGGTGCTGACAAAGATTTTGTTCTTCTTCGCTCAAACGGTGTTCCTACCTATGTTGTTCCTGATATTGCATATCATTACAACAAGCTTGTTACAAGGGGATTCGACAAGGCAATCGACGTTTTAGGTGCAGACCACCACGGATATATTCCTCGATTAAAAGCTGCTATGGAAGCACTTGAAATAGACCCTAACAGACTTGATGCAATATTAATGCAGATGGTTCGTCTGATTAAGGGAAATGAAATTATCAAAGCAAGTAAGCGTTCTGGTAAATCCATCACCCTTGTAACCCTCCTTGAGGAAGTTCCAATTGATGCAGCAAGATTTCACTTTAACCTGCGTGAGGCAAATTCTCAAATGGATTTTGACCTTGATCTTGCAGTTGAAGAATCATCACAAAACCCTGTTTACTATGTGCAATATGCTCACGCTAGAATTTGCAGTATCTTGAGAAATCTTGAAACTGAAAAAATTCTACCTAAAGAATATACAGATTGTGACCTATCCCTTCTTAACACAAATGAAGAAATTGAGCTGATACGTCATTTGTCTATCCTGCCTAATGAGATTGTTGAGTGTGCAAAGGCCTATGATCCTGCTCGAGTTACCCGTTACTGTGTTGAACTTGCAACACTTTTTCATAAGTTTTACTCTGCTTGTCGTGTAAAGTGTGACGATGTAGAACTAATGTATGCTAGGCTTTGCCTTTGCATTGCAGTTAAGACTGCACTAAACAACGTTTTAACCCTATTAAAGATTACTGCTCCTACAGCAATGTAGTAAGGCTTGAAGCCTATCCACAAGGGTTGTAATTTGAAAAAATGATAAAAATAAACTATATACTAACAGATGAAAGGTGGCGACATAGGCTTTACAAACTGCCAATTGGCAAGTTTATATTGCTTTTGCTATGGACAACGACACTCCCCGAAGTATGCTCTTAGATGGAGCGACAGGAACAAATTTATATCTAAAATCTATGCCCCAAGGCGTGTGTATTGAGAAATGGATATTAGATCACCCCGAAGTAATTAAGGAACTTCAAGCCGCATTTATTCGTGCTGGCAGCGATATTATCTATGCTCCAACGTTTTCTGCAAATCGTGAGAAGCTTGGATTTTATGGATATGCTGACAAAGTTTTAGAGTTTAATCATCGTTTGGTTGCACTTTCAAAAGAAGTTGCAAACGGCAAACTAGTTGCTGGTGGTATGTCACCGACTGGTCTTTTTGTAGAGCCATTTGGCGAAACAAGTTTTGACGAATTGGTATCAATATATGCACAACAAGCTGAGTCTTTGAATACCGCTGGTGTTGATTTATTTGTCATAGAAACTATGCTTTCTCTAACAGAAACTCGTGCTGCGGTTTTGGCTTGCAGACAGTATAACAAACCGATTTATGTTACAATCACTGTAAACGAGCGAGGCAAAACTCTTTCTGGTGCTTCTGCATTCACCTGTCTTGTCGTATTGCAAGAGCTTGGTATTTCAGCCTTTGGATTAAACTGCTCTTTTGGTCCAAAATTAATTGCAGAACAGTTAAAAGAGATTGCTCCTTTTGCCAAAATTCCCTTGATTGCAAAACCAAATGCAGCCCTCCAAAACGCCTATGAACTTTCTCCTACTATTATGAGTGAAATGATGTCGGAGGTTTTGGATGCAGGTGCAACAATTATTGGTGGTTGCTGTGGCACAACTCCAAAACATATTAGCGAGATGAGAAAACTGCTAGATACCTATAGTCACGATGAAGAAAACCTCCCTTATCATGAGCAGTCAAACGATATGCTCCTTGCAAATGAAACTGAGATTTTCGCGTTGGACAACGACCGTATTGAGTTTTCAGAGCCAATTTATTGCGAATTTGATATGGCTGACGCTTTGGTCTCCTGTGAGGAAGAAAGCTTTGACGTCATTCAAATTTATCTTGAAACAATTGATGAGGCTCTCCAATTTTCCTTAAACTCGCATTTTGCGAAGCTTCCTGTATGTTTTCACTCTAGTAGCATTGCTACACTTGAACGTGCACTGTACCTTTATTCTGGTCGTGCTATGATTGATTGTCAATGTCCTATTGAAAAAGAAGAACTAGATAAACTAGCACGAAAATATGGTGCTATTGTATATTAAATAAAAGAAAAAGCACAGAGTTTAGATGTAATCTAAACTCTGTGCTTTTTTATGTTTGAAGATAATTTTAATTAAGGAGCTCAATCCCAAAAGAAGTTTTTTATTAGTGCAAGATACTTTTGATGTTGTAGCAAACTAATTTCTCCATGTCCCATTTTGTCAGCAATGTATAACTCACTATTTTCAATAATACTATGTAGCCTATTGGCTGACTTTTTCATAATTCCCAGTTCTTTTGAGCCAACAATAATTAGGACTTTTGCTTTCGTCTTTCCAACACTATCATTTAAATTGTAATCACCGTTGCTTAACGTAATATTAATCAGTGATTGTTTTGAAATTTTCAAGCTATCTTGATAATACTGTTTAAACATATGCTTTGGCACAAAGAGAGTCTTTGCTTGCATTTTCGCAAACCACTTTTTGTTAATCAAACCATAAAACAATTTTAACATTGGCACGGTGAGTGCTGCTGTTCCTTTGATTGGATACAGCAACGCACTTTCCACAATTGCAAATTCTGCTATGGTTTCCCTTTTTGATAGTATCTCTACAACAATTTGAGCACCGATGGATAATCCACCAATTGCAAAAACCGTGCCACCCTGTGTTTGGTCAATATATTGTATCAGCTTATCAGCTGAATCTTCAATGCTAACAAAAGTAGTTTCACCATCTTCGCCATGCCCATCAATAATTGGTATGACAATATGATAGTTATCTTTTAAATCATCAGCGATATTTTTTATGGACCACCAAGACAAACCACCACCATGCAGTAGTATAATGGTAGGCAAATCGCCATTTCCATATTCTTTAAACTTCATTGTGTCTCCTTACCAATTTCCATTGTTGTCTTATCGGTTAATTTCTCCTCCTATAACTTCGCTAATATCTTTTTGGCAGCCTTGTAGATATCTCCACAGCCTAGTGTAATAATCAAATCCCCCTCTTTTGCAATGGAGCAAACATGGTCAGCAATTTCGTCAAAGGTATCAAACCATACACAGCCGTCAATTTTATCACTCAAGTCTTTGGCAAAGATATTGTAGGTATTCTTTTCCCTTGATCCCATAATCTCGGATAAAACAACAACGTCAGCAGTTTTTAATACATCTGCAAAGTAGTCAAGATGTTGCTTTGTGCGTGAATATGTGAAAGGCTGATGCACAGCGATTACACGCTTGAAATTCATAGTCTTTGCTGCATCAAGAGTGACTTTAACCTCTGCTGGATGATGCGCATAATCATCAACAACGGTAATTC
>JBAQWI010000362.1:0-3922 GCA_049298835.1 Oscillospiraceae bacterium | reverse complement strand
GTTTCAACACTATTGCCTCAAGAAACGCCTACGGAAATAGAGATTTTCTCTATTTCATTGGACGAAGTATACTTTACTATACCAAAAGAATATCAAATTAGTCAGCAGTTATTCTTACAAATCAATGACCCTATAAGAACAAGTGGTATCGTTATTAATGTCTACAAACAGCTTCAATTCAGCGTTGAAAAAACCGTTTGCTATGCTGTCATCGAACGCTGTCCTGCAGGTTGCAAAAAAGCACTAATTGATTTCTTATCACCAAATTTAATTCTTTTTCCTTAGTTTTCTTCGTCATTTTGAGACTTTTTTAATTCTGCGATAAAGCTCATCAAATCTTTGGTAAAAACAGGCTTTGCTGCCTGTTGATTATTTTCCATGGTTTGCACGAGTTCTTTTCGCAGAATTTTGTAATTTTTAGGAGCTTCAATCCCTAATCGAACCTTGTCACCAACAATTTCAATAATCTTTATTTCAATTTCATCGTTAATAATCAGCGATTCTTCACATTTTCTTGATAAAACAAGCACTATATTTCACCCTTTTCTTTTTGAACAAGAGGATATTTAATCGGATAATTTTGATCTAAAACCACTTGCATTGCTCTCCTTTGAGCGGAATTTAGTACAATTGGACTTTTAAGATTAACTGTAGATTTCGAGAAATCTTCATCTACAACAACAATTAGCCAGACGATATTTTCGCCATCTCCAAGCTCTAGCAGTCCTTGTCTAGGTAAAATTGGCATATACTCTTGCAAAACGACCGATGAATCAGCCAAGATAAAGCAAATATCTTTATGTTCAACGGATTGTAACCACACAAAATGGCTACATATGCTTTGATTAAATAAAAAAACATATTTTGTCAAGTCTTCAAACCCCAATATAGGGTGAATAAAAGTTACAATATCCTGTTCTTCAATTGTAACTTCACCAAAATCTCTTGTTTGTATAATCATATTAGGAGCATTTCTGCTCGTGGCCACCCTTCGTTGTAAATTTTATTAAATCATTCCCTATTTACCCTAAACTTTGATAATCCATAGCAAAAAAGCTGCATAAATACAGAGAAATTAACAGTCGTCCAACAGATGGTTTTTACGACCGTTAATTTTCATTTACTCATTCTTCTTCATAATTTGGATCTGCACTAGGTGGAACATAGTTTGGCCCACCTACATATTCAATCGTTACCTTTGGATATTGTAAAATACTCATTTGATATCTTGATGGAACATATTCCATATTAAACTTTGCTTCTTGCCATTGTGTATGAATAGTAGCTGGCTCATATTTCATATCAATTTTGTTTGGTTTCCACGAGATATCTGGACCTTGAATAGGTAAAAACACCGTTTGTGTTGTTGGTTGCCTATATAAAATTTCTGCAAGTATAGACGGAATTTCCTGATTGTTTTGAATTTGGGCCATCTGATTTCCAATAGCCGCATACTGTGCAGTCGCATCCATCGCTGCCCGCACTCCTTTTTGACTAGCTTCTCTAATCAGTTCGGATGAGCTTCTATAGCCCAAACTATTCCGAGCCTTACTAGTATCTAACTGTACTTCAATATTATCAGTTCTAATTTGCAACTTAGAGGGTGTTACTTTAGCGTCCATTTGAATAGGATCATTCTGATTTACTCTTAACGATGCATTCTCAACTTGGATTTTATATTCAATTGGCGTTGTAGTAATTTTTAATAGTTGCATAATACTACTCCCTTTCCTTTACAAATTACAACATTGTAATAATTTTTAATACAATCAATTAACTAAATACGAGGGTATTTAGTTAATAAAGTCCATTAAGGACATTGGAATAATTTTGCTACCCATTTTCAAAGTAGCCATCCATGCATATTCGTACATTTTCATATTCATCGTTTCTTCAGCATCATTTGTATTTTCAAGACGTGTTCTTAAACCCTGTAGGTTAAGAACATCACTTTCAATTCTTTCGGTGGTTTTTTCAAGGAAATTACATCTAGTTCCAATTTCCGTCATGTTAGAAACAACCAAATCAGTTTGTCCCTTCAAAAGCTCCAGGCATTGTTCTGCTTTCTTAACATCATATGACGCTGGTGGCTTTGGAGAAAGCTTATCAGCCATTGTGCCCAGTAATCCTATTACGTTATTAGGAAGTCCTGAGTCGGACACACCGAATCCAATAATGCCAAGTCCTGAAAAAGACGTTTCAAAAGCCGTCGTAGGATCGACATTATCACCTGACATCTTAATTCCCAAGCCTATATCTATAAACATTTTCTCGTTTTGAGGAACCAAAGTAGGAGGGTCAGTTGGAGTTGCACCAGGCACATAATATTTTCCGTCCTTCTGGAAAATATCATTTACTGCAAATCCGTTATAAAGCACACTGCCATCACTTGAAAGTTTAAAAGGAGCACCTCCATTATTAGTACCACTAAACAAGTATTTGTCTCCATATTTAGCATTTACAGTCTTTAAAACCTGATCCTGCAAGCCTCTTATTTCTTTGGCTATTATCTCACGATCACTTGGTGAGATTGTACCATTCAACCCTTTGGTCATCCTCTCTTGTGCTGTCTGTAAAATTTCAGTCATTGATTTTAGGTTGCTCTCTGCAGAAGATAGTTCATTTTCAGCAGTTTTAATGTTTTCGACATACTGCTCATTTTTATACAGTTCTTCACGCACCTTAAGCGCCTTTGATCCTTCTGCAACATTCTCTGAAAGTTTAGTATATTTTCTACCGGATGTAATCCTTTGGTTTGATTTTGCAACATTACCTACAGCAGAATTTAAGTTTTTCATATAATTTCTAGTCATCATACTCTGTGTTACTCTCACTGCGTTTACCTCCTATCAGTTTGGTGATTATCTACCAACCATACCTGTTCTATTAATTAAAATATCAAGTGCTTCATCAAGTGTTGTCATCAAACGTGCAACCGCTTGATAAGATTTATTGTAAAGCATCATATTAGCCGTTTCCTCATCAGGAGAAACGGCGGATATTTCGTCTCTTCTATCAAGTAAATCATCAGCAATAGCTGCTGATGCATCAAGTCTTCCACCGTTAAAACTGTGATCTGATCCACAAATACCTACATAATCATTTATAAATTCTTCAAATGTCATATTAGTAGAAGAACCCGAGAAAACAAAGTTTTGCTTGTTTGAAGTAAGTGCTGCTGATAAAGCATTTGCATACTTAGGATCTTTGTCACCGGCCTTAAAGATAACATAGTTTGAATCACTTGCCCAAGCAGTGCTTAAAGAAATGTTAGCAGCAGTAACGAGGAGGCTACCTTCCACAGAAACTTTACCATCCTCTGCAACAGTTCTAGCACCTAGCAGTTGCTTAAAGTTAGGTTTTCCATTTTCATCAACGCCAGGAATAATATTGTTAAATGTACTTGCAAGTGTATTAGCAAATGTATTAATTTTATCTTTAAAGAATAGTATTCCTTTTTCAGCACACTCGTTTGCATTCTGTGCATAAGGTCCCCGTCCGTTAATCATATCAAGAGCGCCTTGTAATGAGCCCGTAGGCGAGGAAAAACGTTTTCCATCGGAATTCCATTTAAGTCCAACCGTACCGTCGCTATATGACTTAAAATTCAATATTTCTTTTTTCTCTCCATCAATAACAGTGTGCCCACTCATATTTACGGTAACTGTTCCATCCGAATTTTGCTTTACTTGAGTATCACCATATCTTGAAAGTTCATCAAGCAAGAGATTGCGTTGGTCCAACAGCTCATTTGGTCCATAATACTCACCTGTATTTGTGCGACTTCCAACATCGTCACCAATTACTTTATTAAGTCCGACAAGCTTCGTTAAAATGTCATTTACATTTTGAGAAGAGATCTCTAAGTCGTTTTTTTGTTGCGCAGCAACATTATTAAGCTTAGAATCAAATTGGTGTAATG
>JBAQWI010000361.1:0-26624 GCA_049298835.1 Oscillospiraceae bacterium | reverse complement strand
CACCAACCTTAAATGGCTTGGAAAAAAGCAAAATAAATCCACCGGCGAGGTTTGCAAGACTGCCTTGAACCGCAAGGCTGACTGCAAGTCCTGCGACACTTAGTAATGCAACAAGAGATGTCATATCAACTTTTAGCATCGAAAGAGTAACTATAAACAGCACGATATAAAGAGTAATCTTCAGCAGTGAAAGAATAAATTTGTGGCAGATAGGATCAATTTTGCTTTTAGCAAATGCTTTTTTCAAAATACTCATCAAAAACTTTATAATGAGTATTCCAACCACAAGTACAATTACAGCACTTAAAAGTTTAGGCCCAACATCCTCCAAAAATTTTAAGAATTTTTCCCTCATATGAGTTCCTCCAAATTAATTATATAATCTTTTAGGGGCAATCAAGAGGGTTGTCCCTACATTTTGACGTTACAAAGTCATAAAGTTGCAAAAAATACAAAGAAATCTATCTATCATATTACTATCAAATATACACATAGTCAACAAAAAAACCTAAACAAAGACAATTTACGGACACCTGTTGTGACAAGCTTTACAAACAAAAAGTTATACAATTAGTTTAGGTGGTGGTGTGGTTGGAAACAGTTGTCTATCTTGATGTATTGATTATCCTAAATATTTATGTAAGCTATTTTCTTTTTATGGGGAGTGCAAAGCTGATGTCATTAAAACTCCATAAAGTAAGGCTTTTTTTAGGCTCAATTGTGGGGGGGATCTATTCATTAATTATCCTCTTTGATTTAAGCAATTTGGAACTTATTGTAGTGAAACTAATTATGGGAATATCTCTGATTTTCATAGTTTTTGGTTGTAAAAAACTTGTACATACGCTAAAATGCGGATTATATTTTTTCCTTGTAAACTTTATTTATGCTGGACTTATGTTTGCGTTATGGACATTTTTTGCCCCAAACAATATGGCATACAGAAACGGAATAGTATACTTCAACATTACCGCATTAACCTTAGTTATTTCGACAATTGTAGCATACCTTGCAATCAGCCTATTTTGTGCCGTACTAAACAAACGATGCAAACCCTCAGATATCGTAAGTGTAACGGTATCGTTAAACGGTAGGCAGTCAATTGTAACTGCATTTGTGGACACTGGAAACAAACTTTGCGACATCTTTACAGGGTTGCCTGTAATAGTAGTTGAGTACAACTCGATGGCTGATATATTTCCAGATAAAATAAAGGGATATTTTAAAGATCCAACTGAATTTTCTTTTGATGGGATTGACGATTCATTATACATATCAAAACTTAAGCTGATACCCGTTTGTGTGGTTGGAAAGGAGTTTGCATTGCCGGCATTTAAGCCTGACAGTGTGAGTATCAATTCCGTTCAAAAGGCCGCAATTGTTGCAATAACCACAACCAATCTTTCCAACGGTAGCTTTAATGCAATTTTAAATACAGCCTTGTTATAATATCAGTTTAAGCTTAAAAAGTATTTAAATAAAATAATATATGGAGATGAGACACAAAATGAAAATGATTATGGCAAAAGTATCGTTAAGAGTAAGAATTATAATATTAAGGATTGTAAAAAAATACGGGTTAAGAAATGCAATTGATTATATAAATGGACCCGAAACATTACCTGCACCACTATCAAAAGAAGAAGAAAGCATAGTTTTTACAAAGCTTGAGGCAAAAGAAAAAGAGGCAAGAGATATTCTTGTTGTCCACAATTTGAGACTTGTTGTTTATATTGCCAAAAAGTTTGAATCCACAGGGATAGGAATTGAGGATTTAATTTCTATCGGTACAATCGGACTTATAAAAGCAGTGAATACCTTTGTTCCAAGCAGAAATATTAAACTAGCTACCTATGCATCACGGTGTATTGAAAATGAGATTTTGATGTTTCTAAGAAAAAGCACCTTAACCAAAAACGATATTTCAATCGATGAACCATTAAATGTTGATTGGGATGGAAATGAGCTCCTCCTATCAGATTTATTAGGAACTGAATCTGATACAGTAAATAAGGAGCTTGAGTGCGAGGTAGAGCGTGATTTGCTGATTGCCTGCGTGAATAAGCTTAACGAGCGAGAGAAAAGAATCATGGTAATGCGGTTTGGATTGAATGGGGAACAGGAAAAGACTCAAAAAGAGGTTGCCGACCTAATAGGAATATCTCAATCTTACATATCTAGGCTAGAAAAGCGTATCATTAAAAGACTAAAACTTGAATTTGAAAAGGTAATGTGATAATACTAAATTTAATATGAATAAAAAAAGTATAGCTTTACATATGGAAAATATTTTGTTATAATACATCTAAATAAGTAAAATTTTGGTAGAAAGTAGGAAATAATAATGAGAATAGCTCTATTTACTGAAACTTATCTTCCCTATATAAATGGTGTTGTAACACATGTAAAAGCTTTGCGTGACGGACTTGAAAAACTTGGACATGAGGTTTTGGTTGTAACTGCTAATACAAAAACTCACCATCATTATATCGAAGATGGCGTTTTAAATTGCCCAGCTAAAACCTTTAAAAAGATATATAATTATGGTCTTGCATCCCCGATAAGTGCAAGACGTTTGGTTTTGCTTAAACGGTTTAGGCCACAAGTTATTCATATTCATAATGAGTTTGGTGTTGGTCTTTCTGGTACAATTATGGCAAAACAGCTGAAAATTCCACTTGTTTATACTTTGCATACAATGTATGATGACTATCTTTATTATATTGTACCCAAAAAATTAGTTCCTGCACTAAAACATATTTCGCATCATTATATGAAGTTTTTGGCTAATAAAGCAACTGCATTAACAGGGCCATCTCAAAAAGTTCAAGAGTTTTTTGATATTTGTGGTGCCCAAAAGAGCGTAAGTGTAGTGCCTAATCCTGTTGAACTTGACGTGTTTAACCCACAGAGTGTGGATAGGGAAAAGGCAGATGCTATTAGAAAAAAATATGGCATTTTAGATGATGAGATTTTAGTTTCGTTTTGCGGAAGATTGGGCAGAGAAAAAAGCGTTGATGTACTGCTTAATAACTGGGCGAAAACTGTCAAAAAAGAGGATAAGCTTAAACTTATGATTTTAGGCGAGGGGCCTTGTCTTGTAGAATTGAAAAAGCTTGCTGAAAAACTCCAAATTGACGATATGGTTTCGTTTACGGATAAGGTTGACCATAATGAATTGCCAAGTTTTTATGGGGCTTGTCAACTCTACATAACAGCATCGTTATCCGATACAAATTCAATCTCAATGAAAGAGGCAATGGCGACAGGTTTGCCTGTTTTACATATCCACGATCCGCTCAATGCAGGTCAGGTTGTTGATGGTGTAAACGGTTTTATCTATAAAGACGCAGACGAAATGTATTCTATTTTGATGCAATATAAGGCTATGACTGTAGAACAACAGCAAGAACTTCAAATCTCTGTTGTCAATTCGGTTAAAATCTATGGCTGTGAAGCACTTGCATTGTACTTAATAAGTGTATATGAAAAATCGATAGAAGAAAAAGCTAAAAAGAAGAAAATGAAAAAAGTAAAAATTAAATCAATAAATTCAATATAATTAATATAGGGAACGATTTAAAACGTTCCCTATATTAATTATTAACCACCTAAAAATGAGGTGTTCTATGAAAAAACTAAAAACATTTCTATGCATAACAATCTCGTTTATGCTTTTAGTTACAGGTTGTAAAATTCAAACTCCTAAACAGCACAATCAGGAAAATGAGAATAATAAAAAAGCTAAAATTAATGTTTCACTCGAGATTAAATGTGGCACAATACTTGATAATATGGATAAAGTAGATGAGGAAATCAAAGATAACATTCCTAAAGATGGCATAATTTTATCACAGGAAAAATTTGATGTCCCAGAAGCAAGCTCTGTCTATGATTTGCTAATGGATGCTTCAAAATCAAAGTCGTTTACGGTTACGTCCACAGGTAGCAGTAAAACTGCATACATTACCTCCATCGCTGGCATTAAAGATTTTTCAGTGGGAGCATCAAGTGGATGGCAATACACAGTAAACGGGGAATTTGCGTCCTCAAGTTGTGGCTCATATACGCTAAAAGCCGATGATAAGGTTGAATTTTTATTCACTTGTGACTTAGGTGAGGATTTGGAATAGAAATCAAATTCACCAAATTGAAATTTTTTCCATAAAATGTATTGACAAAAACAATTTACTGTGTTAAATTCTATTTAAACCGTTGATAGGGAGATAAAACCGAAAACGCACTTACAGAGAGTTGAGCATTGCTGCGAGCCCAACAGAAAAGCGAGTCGGACAAATGGACCCTTGAGGGCAAGGTGAAAAGCTTATGCTTAGTATCCAACGCCGTAAAGCCTACGTTATAGGGCGGAAAATGTGTTAGCATTTTTAAAGTGAGTGTATTATTATACACTAATCAAGGTGGTACCGCAGGCGCTTTTACAGCACTTGTCCTTGGAATTTATATTCCAATGACAGGTGCTTTTTAAATTTTTATGATAACTTTAGGGGGTGGTCGTGTGAGGACGTTGCGCTTTGCACTGATGTGGAAAATGGTGAATAGCTACAATCAATCGAACTGAAAATTAATTATTAAAAGGAGATTTAATTATGAATTATAATACTTATTTAAAAAACTATCCTGATTCAGACGGCCGCTTTGGCGTTTACGGAGGTGCAATGCTTCCACCTGAGTTAATCCCTGCATTTGAGGA
The DNA here is from genome assembly GCA_049298835.1 of Oscillospiraceae bacterium. Taxonomy (GTDB): domain Bacteria; phylum Bacillota; class Clostridia; order Oscillospirales; family Ruminococcaceae; genus Paludihabitans. The sequence continues at coordinate 21,913 of JBAQWI010000361.1, read as the reverse complement.
GATTTCTATGGCTTATCAAACAATTTGCCATTCATCAAAGTTTGTTAACGAACTTCGCCGTATCAGACGTGAGTTTCAGGGCAGACCAACCCCGATATACCATTGCGAAAGACTATCCAATAAAATTGGTGCGTGTCAGATTTATGTAAAACGTGAGGACTTAAACCATACTGGTGCACATAAATTAAATCATTGTATGGGCGAGGGTCTGCTTGCTAAATTTATGGGTAAAAAACGTCTTATCGCTGAAACTGGTGCAGGTCAACACGGTGTCGCTTTAGCAACTGCAGCAGCATTTTTTGGACTTGAATGTGAAATTCACATGGGCGAGGTAGATATCAAAAAACAACAACCTAACGTTCAACGTATGAAAGTATTAGGCGCAAAAGTTATCCCCGTATCACACGGACTGAAAACTCTAAAAGAGGCAGTTGACTCCGCGTTTGAGTCCTATGCTAAGAATTACAAAGACTCTATTTACTGTATCGGTTCAGCTTTAGGCCCACACCCATTCCCGTTGATGGTGCGTGACTTCCAAATGTGTATTGGGGTTGAGGCTAGAGAACAATTTTTAGAGATGACAGGTATGCTTCCAGACGCAATCTGCGCGTGTGTGGGTGGGGGAAGCAACTCAATTGGTATGTTTACTCCGTTCTTGGCGGATGATGTTACAATCTATGGCGTTGAGCCGTTAGGCAGGGGCACAACATTAGGCGACCATGCCGCATCAATGACATATGGTGAAAAAGGAATTATGCATGGTTTTGAATCCATCATGCTAATGGATGAAAACAGAGATCCAGCTCCAGTTTATTCTATAGCAAGCGGACTAGATTATCCTTCGGTTGGACCAGAGCACGCATTCTTGCATGACTTAGGTAGAGTTGATTATGTAACCGCAAGTGATGAAGAGGCGATGGAGGCATTTTTTAAACTATCAAGATATGAGGGTATCATCCCAGCATTAGAAAGCTCTCACGCTGTAGCGTTTGCAATGAAAAAGGCAAAAGAAATGGGAACAGGCTCAATACTTGTAAACTTGAGTGGTCGAGGAGATAAAGACCTTGATTATGTTATTGAGAATTACGGCGATGGTTCACAATTCATGGACTAATTTGCATCTATAAATGAATAGTTTAAAGGGTGAATGAAATTTTAATTTCATTCACCCTTTTTATCTAGATTGAGACTATTAATGATGGCAACTTACAAAAGTCAGCCAGCTTTACCACTTTATAAGACCTGCTTGAAATGTTTAAACCCACATTATTCAAAAGTTAAACATTGCCGTTCTTCTTTTGGCTTTTAGGACTTAATTTAGTTTTGCTACCATCTTTATCAACAAGCACAATGTTGTCGAGATGGGAACGTAGACTAGCTTTGTATGCCTCGATATATATTTTTCGTAGTTCCTGTTGTTCAGTTTTTTCAATATCACTAAGCTCACGTTGTTTTTTTATAGCTGCAAGCTCATTAATTCTATCAAGATTTAATTCCATAGTTTAACCTCCAATAACTTATTTAATTATTATAGCGAATATTTAGTTAGAAAGCAACAAACTCCCCGAATATCATCCAAGGAGTTTGACTTTAATATAGTTTAATGTTGCAGATATTTGCAAATATAAGGTAAATGTTTGAAAACTTATTTGTTACATACTTTGTAGTGTCAGAGTTTAGGGTTAGTTCAGTTCCATCGTCCTCGACAATTGGGAGTACAATTACTATTGTAGTTCCTTTGTTAAGTTCACTAGTAATGAAAATTTGACCATTATGCTCTTCAACAATTTTTTTAGCAATAGGTAGTCCAAGTCCAATACCCATATTCTCTTCTGGAACAGGTGAGGCATGAACTGAAAAAAATGGATCAAAAACCCTGTTTATAATTTTATTTTCAATACCTATGCCCTCATCCGAAATGGTAATGCTTGCTTTATTATTACTTCTAGAGATTAAAAGTTTTATGGTAGATCCTTTTGGTGAAAAGTTACAGCTGTTTGCAATTATTTGAAAAATTGCAAGAGAGAGCATATCTTCATCAAATTTGGTGATAATGGCATCATCACAAACATCTTCAAATACAAGTTTGAAACTTGAATTTACAAACAAAACTTGCAAAGTTCTACATAGATTTTCTAAAAAACTATTTAATATGAGTTTTTTCATCTTGAATTCACGCTCAGAATTTACAAGCAGATAGTATTCTTGCACCGATACAGAGGTATTTAACATTAAGTAGCAACAATGCGCAATGTGGTCAAGATATTCTAAACTTTTATAGTCCTCATTCTCTTGAAACCGTCTTGCGAGAATTGCGGAAACATTCATAATGCCTGCAATAGGAGAGCGGTATCGGTCACTTATAACAGAAGATACTGAACCTGTATAGGAGTGTATTGCTTCACCAATATCTGCAAAGTCGAACAAACACAAAATGCTCGTGGTTTCATTCTCATTAATTATGGGAAACATACACATTGTCGTTTTAAGTAAATTATACTCGAAATTTGTCGAAAAGTAAGGCGCGCCAACTAAAACCTTGTCCAATGCTGAATTTAACTCTATTGAATTGGACGGAAATGCATTAGTAAGATGTTGACCCACAGGAATATTCATATTATTTTTATTTATAAATTCATTGACAGCTGTAATGCAAAAATTTTTATCACATAAAAGAACAGGTGTTTGATATTCATCAAATATCTTATTTAGCATTTCGACATTGAAATTCATAATAATCTCCTAAAAATAGAATTAATATCATTATATAAAAAACATTTGGGTTTGTAAAGTAATTGTTCAATAACTAGCTAAATATATAATTTGTAGAATGTTATAAATTATTCACAAAAAAAGAAGTAAAAATATTACGTTAATTTTCTGTCAAACTATTGTTATTTTGGATAAAATGGTATAGAATAAAAGAGTAATAATTTACAGGAGGTTTTTTAATTATGGCAGTTAAAGTTGCAATTAATGGTTTTGGACGCATTGGACGTCTAGCATTCAGACAAATGTTTGGTGCAGAGGGTTATGAAATCGTTGCTATCAACGATTTAACAAATCCAAAAATGTTGGCTCATCTATTAAAATACGATTCAGCACAAGGCAGATATGCTCTAGGCGACACAGTTGTTGCTAAAGAGGATTCTATCATTGTTGATGGAAAAGAAATTAAAATTTACGCTCAAAAAGATGCTAAAGATCTTCCTTGGGGCGAAATCGGCGTTGATGTAGTTCTAGAGTGCACAGGTTTCTATGTATCTAAAGCTAAATCACAAGCTCACATTACTGCAGGCGCAAAGAAAGTTGTTATTTCAGCTCCAGCTGGTGACGATCTTCCAACTGTTGTATTTGGTGTAAACGAAAATATTCTAAAAGCTTCTGATGTTATCATTTCAGCTGCTTCTTGCACAACAAACTGTTTAGCTCCTATGGCTAATACGCTAAACAACCTAGCTAAAATCCAAAAAGGATTTATGACTACAATTCATGCTTACACTGGCGACCAAATGACTCTTGATGGACCTCACCCAAAAGGTGATCTAAGAAGAGCTCGTGCAGCTGCTAGTAACATTGTCCCTAACTCAACTGGTGCTGCAAAAGCTATCGGCCTTGTTGTTCCTGAGTTAGCTGGCAAACTTGACGGTGCTGCTCAACGTGTTCCAGTTCTAACTGGTTCATTGACTGAGCTTGTAGTAGTTGTTAATGGTGTTGTTTCTGTTGCTGATGTAAATGCTGCTATGAAAGCTGCTTCTTCTGCTTCATTTGGTTACACTGAAGAAGAGCTAGTTTCAAGCGACATCATCGGAATCAACTTTGGTTCATTATTTGATGCTACTCAAACTAAGGTTACTGATCTTGGCGATGGCAAAACTCTTGTTAAAGCTGTTGCTTGGTATGACAACGAGAACTCATACACTAGCCAAATGGTTAGAACAATTAAATACTTTGCAGAGCTTGCATAAGAGCATGATGCTCTACCCATACCGCACACTAAAATTTAAAGAAATTTAGGTTTTGTGCCTGCGTCGTGAGTTTGTTTGTTCAAACTAAAAGACCTCCGAATTTTCGGAGGTCTTTTTTGTACGTATTAAATTAAATTGTAATCCAATATCTTTGGGTAATTTCATTTTCATTTTTATTTTCGCGTTCGTCTTCTAAAACCCCACCACAAGCAACAATTGTTCTTGAAGATCCTGAGTTCTCCTTGTCACAGGTAATCAAAACCTTATCAAGTCCAAATGACTTTGCAATAGGTAATGTTAACTTTAACTGCTCTTTGGCATATCCTTTTTGACGTTCGCTAGGACGGATACCATAGCCGATGTGTCCACCAAAATTCAGCAAATACTCATTTAGCTCAAGCCTTAAATTCACAGCACCTAAAATCCTGTTAGTTTCATTGATTAGCGCATAGGTTCTGTCTGGGACAAACCCCTCTGGGCAAGTTTCTTTATTTTCACAAGATTTTATATAGTCAAGCAACTCAGAATAGGTTCTTCCATTTGGGTTTGTTGAAAACGGAACAATACTTTCATTGCCCCATTCAGCAATATAATCTTTAAATTCAGATTCCATTTCAGGGGTGAGTTTTACTAATTTAAGCATGACGTTTCAGACTCCTTTACAAGATTATTGGTCTATTTTTCCAACAGTATAAGAACCGCTTTTATTTTTAATCATTGAAATTGCACTTGGAATTACAACGATAAGGCTTAATAGATATCCAATTGCAAGGTCAAAAATAAATGCTGATTTTAGCTCAGAGCTATCAGCCAACAGAGATGGAATTAACTTGTAGCAGTCAAAAAAAGTGACGTCATAGTCAATTTTGAATTCATTATAAGCATCTAAGCCTAGTGAAAGCGAGGTTGCAAAATAAACCATAAGTAGCACTACAAAGCAACAGACGATAACACCAACAACGTTCAGTTTGCCACCAAACATTTCATAGCCCTTGAATGCACACACAGCAATAGCAAGACCACCGATTGCAGAAATATATCCTAATTGAGCGATTAAAACCCATAGAATAACGCCAAGCAGTGAGCCAAGCAGAGCACCGACAATACCTGTAATGATATTGCCTTTTTTTGCTTTAAGGGCTTGTTTATTTTCTTCAAGAGAGTTTATTATTTCGTTGTAGCAGGTATCACAAAGGTGATGAACAGATGAATTGATTCCATATAGATTTACGTTGCACTCTGTACCACATTGACCGCAACAATTGATGTATCTGTTTTGACTTAGATATCCTGTGAGGCTTTCAATGACTGCTCTTGCATTTTCCATGTTTTTAGCAGCAAAGCTCTTCATGGACATATTGATGGAAATTCTGTTGTCTTGTAAAACAGCAATTGTTACTGGTTTAATTTGAGCTTTTAGATTTTGTGCGTAATCCGCAAATGATTGGGGTGTAAAATTCTCATTGGCTTTTACACTCGCATTTATGTAATAGCAGTGTTTGCTTTGATCAAACGTTACAACAACTGAATAACCGTTGTATCTGCCATACATCATAATAGATTTCTTATTGTGGTTGAGTCCCATGTCCTGTGCAAGCTTAGATAAAGTGTTAATACCCATAAATTTCGTCCTCTATTCCTTTAATGTCATATATATAATTAAGCAAATGTTCGTTTGCAAAATTATTCACCTTGTTTATTGGCATTGTTCTTCCTAAAAGCTAAGTAGCTTTCTAGGATAATCGTTGCCGCAACTTGATCGATTACATCCTTGCGTTTTTTTCCTCTAACATTTGAGGCATTTAAATAGGCTGTTGCTTGCATTGTAGTTTGTCGTTCATCCCACAGTCTAACTGGAATTTCAACAAGCTTTTCAAGTCCCTTTACGAACGTTTGGCAAAGTTCTGCTTTTTCTCCAGCAGAACCATCCATATTAAGTGGATGCCCCACAATGATTTCCTCAACGCCATATTCACTTGCTGCGTAGGAAACTTTTAACATAGTCTGGGAAAAATCCCTCTCATTGATAACCCCGGCAGGGGAAGCCATAAATTCAATTTTGTCGCAAACTGCAAGACCAGTGCGAGCGGCACCAAAGTCAACTGCCATAATTTTCATAATTTACTCCTAACAGCGTAATGCTGTACTTATTTCACGAACAAAGATGTCATAATAGAATAGAACTTTTGATCGCAATAAAAATTCGAATGTGTTGGTATGTTATTTCCAGTAGGTAGGTTTTGCTACTTTTAGTTCATCAAGGTGTGTTGCATCATTCATGAACTCAACCTGAGGTGTTCTTGCATTATCAAAAATGACCTTGCTGATAGACGTATTATCCGACCAAGCAAGCTCACCAACCTTTTCAAATGGGGTAGAGGTTGCATAGCAAAGGTAATTCTTAATCGAACAACCATGTGAAACTAAGATGATGGTCTTGCCTTTGTTTTGCATTACCAGTCTTTCGACTGTTGCTATCATCCTGTCGTAAACAGTTCGCACGCTTTCGCCATCTTCTGGGTTAAACAAATGAAAATTGTTACGAAATACAGCAAACTCAGCAGGGTAAAGTTTTGGAAGTTCAGTCCAAAGCTTGCCTTCAAAAACACCACCGTTTATCTCAATTAGACCGTCTTCTACTATAATTGGTAGTTTGTGATGAAAATTTACTGCCGCTGCGGTATCGAGTGTTCGCTTTAATGGGCTTGAATAAATGGCATCATAGGCAATATCTTTGCAACGCTCTTTTAAAAGTTCAAGTTGCAATATTCCATTTTCGGTTAAATCACAGTTTGTATGACCTTGAAAGAAACCCTTTGTGTTGCCAAGTGATTCGCCATGTCGCACAAAATAAACCGTAGTTACCATGGTTTAACCCCTCCGATTATGTCACTAAGATTGGCAATTCCTCTTTCGTCAAGCCAGTTGTTTAGACCGTTAATGATTTCAATGGGTGCATTTGGATTTGCAAACATTGCCGCTCCAATTTGAACAGTAGAAGCACCAGCGAGCATCATTTCTATCACATCTTCATAACGAGAAACGCCACCCATTCCACAAACGGGAATGTTAACAGCGTTTGCAACTTGCCAAACCATTCTAACAGCGATAGGGAACACAGCAGGTCCAGATAAACCACCAACGTTATTTTTTAGCACTGGTCGCCTTGAATTTATGTCGATTTTCATACCAAGCAGAGTATTGATTAGCGAAACTGCGTCAGCGCCATTTGCCTCAACTGCACAAGCGATTTCAGCAATGTCAGTAACGTTTGGAGAAAGCTTCACCATGAGAGGCTTGGTTGTTACATCTCTAACAGCTTTTGTAACACTACCTGCCATTTGAGGTCTTGTGCCAAAGGCAACACCGCCTTCTTTTACGTTGGGACAGGAGATGTTCAACTCAATCATATCTACAGCAGTTCCTTCAATTTTCCTTGCGATTTCAACACAATCTTCAATTGTAGAACCTGCAACATTTGCAATTATAATTGTATTTTTAGTAGCAAGGTTAGGCAACTCATGCTCTAAAAAGTACTCAATTCCAGGGTTTTGTAAACCAACTGAATTCAACATGCCAGCTGGCGTTTCTGCAATTCTAGGGGAATGGTTGCCATCTCTTTGGTGAAGTGTCATACCTTTGACGGATATCCCGCCAAGTGAAGATAACGGATAAAGATGCTCATATTCCCGTCCAAAACCAAAAGAACCAGATGCAGGAATGATAGGATTTTTAAAGGTAATCCCAGCCATTTTAACAGATAAATTAGCCATTATAAGAGCGTGATGCTCACTCATATTGCGTTTATACTATTATGAGCAAAGCATTTTTTGCTCGCACACCTACTTTCTTTTATAAAATAACATCTTTGGAAGAAAATACAGGACCGTCTTTGCAAACGTGAGAGAAGTATTCCTTGCCGTTTTTTACAGTTTTGCAAGCACAACCCAAACAAGCACCAACCCCACAAGCCATACGTTCTTCTAATGAAACTTCGCATTGAACATTGAATTTATCAGCCAACTCAATGACTGCTTTGAGCATCACGTGTGGACCGCAAGCGTAAATGATATCAGCGTCACCGCCTTGTAATCTTTCTTCTAGGGCAGTCGAAACATATCCTTTAATCCCCATAGTGCCATCATCGGTGCAAAGCATAACTGTAGCACCAAGTTTGTCAAAATCATCTTTTAGTATGACGGCGTTGGCTGAACGAAAACCAATGATAGCAGTTGCGTTCTCACCGTAATGTTTGGAAACTTCGACCATAGGAGGAACACCAATTCCACCACCAACTACAATTGCTTTTTTACTCTTATCAAGTAATGTAAACCCTTTGCCGAGTGGTGCCATTATGTCAATCATAGAGTTTGCATTAAGCTCTGCAATCTTTGCAGTACCATCACCTCTTACCTCAAATACAAGGCGAATAGTGCCAGCTTCTTTATCTACTTCGCAGATTGAAATAGGTCGTCTTAGTGTGAAACCCTCAGCTTTGATATGTGCAAATTGACCTGCTTGTGCAATCCCTGCAATATCAGGACACTTTACAGTGAAATCATAACAGTTTTTGGCTATGTTATTCTTTTTGACGATAGCGTATAATCCTTGTCTATAATCCATCTATTTAAAACCTCCTATTTTGTATTAAACAATTTTTTTATCATAGTTGCGTAAAAAACCAAAACTCCTGCAATGCAAAGATAGATTGGCACAAATCCAAATCCAGCAATTTGTTTTGCAATGTTGAGCCTTTCAATCTGTAAGAAAGAAAAAACCAAAGTGGTAAAAAGGTTTGTTCCAATTAATAAATCACGCTTTATTTGTTTTTTCCTTGCTGCAGATTGTTCATCGGTGCAATATCTTGCAGATTTTATATGATTAGAAAACCAAAGCAACATACTACAAACCACGAGCAAGATTAACGGCAAAATATACAAGTTAACTCGTTTAAACATCAGAGAATATAAACTAGGTTTTATTATAGTTTCATCTAGTTGTAAAAGCATTGCAAGCTCTGAGTTTGCGAGCGCCCAAATGCTCAAGATCGAGTAGAACAGAATAAGCCCTGTAATTGTAAAGCAAAGTGAATTTATCAGTCTTCGCTCATTTCTAATAAACCAAATTTGTTTAATCATTTGTGCTCACTTTCACCATTCGTTTTAAATCTAATCCCAATTAATGAATTTTTTATCTCTTTAATTATATCAAAAAATGGATGTACTTACAACAAAAAACTCAAGGTTTACAAACAGATTGAGTATTCTTAAGGTTAATTTGACATATTATGTGAATGTAGAGTAAAATAGGAGCATATTACTCTGCTTGTACCCCCTACATAATAATAATTTTGATTTTATATAGTGCAAACTAAATTATTTTCAACTTGCAAAAACAAAGGAGAGGCTTATGAAAACGCCAATTTATCACTACCTCAATAAATTAATTGATGACGACATATCTCGCTTACATATGCCAGGGCACAAAGGAAACCATCCATATGACTGTATCAGAGATATGAGTAAATATGATATAACCGAGATGACAGGTGCCGATTCACTCTATGCGCCAGATGGCATTATTCTACAATCGGAGAAAAATACAGCAGAACTTTATGGAGCACAGCATACAAGTTTTTCTGCTGGAGGATCAACTCTATGCATCCAAACGATGCTTGCCCTGGTAGCTTTACCAAAAGATACAATCATTGTAGCAAGAAATGCCCATACGGCATTCATTAATGCTTGTGCGTTGCTAGATATTACCCCTTATTGGGTAAAGCCAAACTATAATGACAATTTTGGTGTAAGTGGTGAGGTAACCGTAAAATCTATTGAAAACGCCATTAAAGCTATGCCCAATGCGAAGGCTGTATACATCACTTCGCCAGACTATTTAGGTTGTATGAGTGATGTGGAGGGGATAGCAAAAGTATGCAAAAAATATCATAAACCACTTGTTGTAGATAACGCACATGGCGCACATTTGAAATTTACTTTAACCGATTGTCACCCAATTACATTAGGGGCAACAATGTGCTGTGATTCAGCGCATAAAACCTTGCCGGTTTTTACAGGAGGTTCCTATCTCCATGTGTCCAACGATAGCAAGATTACAAAACGTGAAGTAAAAACAAAAATGTCCCTTTTTGGTTCAACTAGTCCTTCTTATTTAATACTAATGTCACTTGATTTAAACAATAAATATCTTTTTGACAATGCAAGGATAGATTTTGCAAAACTACAAGAAACGGTAAAACAGCTTTATGACCTTGCACACGAAAAGGGGTTTGAGCCGATATCGCAAAACAGAGATTTAACCAAACTTACACTAGATGCTTACAGTGTGGGAATGACAGGGGAGGAGCTTGCCACCCTTTTGAGAAACCACAAGGTTGAATGTGAGTACGCTTCAATACGTCATGTTGTTCTGATGCTTTCCGCACAAAATACAAAGCGTGACATAGACCGTATAAAAACTGCGATCTCAGAGATAAGTAAAAAAGAGCCTATTGTCTGTGATGACGCTTTGTTCGAGCTGCCACAGATGGTTATGTCGGTAAGGCAAGCAACTTTCTCAAATAAGGAATTAATTTCGATTGACGATGCAATTGGAAAAGTTGCAGGTGAAACAAAAATTAAATGTCCACCAGGGGTACCAATTATAATTGCGGGTGAGATTATTGACACAAATGCACAAAAACTTTTGAAAAAAAGTAGCATTTTTTCAATTAATGTGATAAAATAGCATTATAATAAATCAAATGAAAAAGGTTTATTATGTCCACATATTTTAATGTGTAGGCAATAACGCAGTTAATCTGCTGGAGGTATACATATGAAACTTATTTATGCAATCGTAAGCAATGACGACAGCTCTGCTGTATCATCAGCATTGACCAAGGTTGGTTTTTTTGCAACCAAATTATCTTCAACTGGCGGATTTTTAATGGCAGGCAACACTACCTTTATGATTTGTACTGATGACGATAAAGTTGATGAAGCAGTTGGAATTATATCTCAAAAGAGCAAAAAGCGTACCCAGATGGTTCCATCGCCTGCTGCATATGGAATGGGCGGTTATACACCATATCCTGTTGAGGTGACTATCGGCGGTGCTACAGTTTTTGTTACTAATGTTGAAAGATTTGAAAAAATCTAATGGCAGAGATAGAAGTAAACTCAAAAAATAAATTTTATTCAAATAAAGCGTTGCACAAGATGCTTACCGATTCTATAATTGGTGGGCGCTTGTGCCATGCTTATTTGTTGTATGGGCAAAAGTCAATTGGAAAGAAAACTCTTGCCAAGAATTTTGCTATGGCGATTTTGTGTAAAAATGACGAGAAACCTTGCTTTAGTTGTAATAGTTGCCACAAAATTCTTTCAAGAAACCATCCAGATTTGTTTGTGTATGAGGGTAAGCAAGGCAAGAACGCCATTCATATTGAAACCATACGGGATATTAGACAAGATGCATATATTCGACCAAATGAGAGCGACTATAAAATATACATTGTCCCAAATGCGCAAGATATGACAATTTCGGCGGCGAATGCCTTCTTGAAGATATTAGAAGAGCCACCGCCATATGCGGTATTTATTTTGACGGCTGATTCAAAACAGTCTGTTCCCGAAACCGTTTTATCTCGCTGCATTTCTTACGAAGTTTTTCCAATGACCGTGGAAGAGGAAGTTTTTGCGTTAAGCGAATTGTTTCCAGACAAACCGTCTGATGAAATTTCAAGGTTTGCAGAGATTTCCAATGGAAATTTGGGACGAGCTATCGACTTTTTAACCGATACAAGTTATAATGAAATGGTAGAGTTATCAAGAAAAGCCATAAATGGAATTATAAATAAACGAGAGTATGATTTACTGGTTTGCTTAAATAAAGCAAACTCATCACGAGCAGGGATGCTTGAAATGGTAACTGAGTTGTCGGCGATTGTTAGAAACGCTATTATTCACAAGCTATCGGTGAAGCTTTCAAGTGATGAGCAGGTAGCTTCACTAGGCTACAGCCTGACTTTACAGCAAATGAATAACGTAATAGATATATTAGAAAATGCAAGGAATGGTATTGGTAGTAATGTTAACATGGGATTGCTTGCAAACAATTTAACTGCCTTAATAATTAAGGCGATAGTGTAAATAAAACTATAATATAAAAACTAAGAATAACAAAGATTGTACGCTGGGCGTTAAGCTCAGCCTGCGGAAATGGTGGTAAAAATGGCAGAGGTAATTGGCGTCCGTTTTAAAAACGTTGGCAAGGTGTATTACTTTGATCCTGTTGGATTGCAACTTACTGTTGGCAAAAAAATTATTGTTGAAACTGCCCGCGGTGTTGAATGCGGCGAGGTCGTTTTGGCTAATCGTGATGTGAAACCAGAGGATATCGTAGCCCCGTTAAAACCAGTGATGCGTGTTGCAACCGATGCTGATTTGCAAACGGTTGAGAAAAATAAGCAAAGAGAAAAAGAAGCTTTTGATGTATGTCAACAAAAAATTGACAAGCATAAGCTTGTAATGAAGCTTGTTGACGTTGAATACACATTTGACAATAATAAAATTCTATTTTATTTTACAGCTGATGGTCGTGTTGATTTTAGAGAGCTTGTAAAAGATTTAGCGGCAATTTTCCGTACAAGAATTGAACTAAGACAGATTGGCGTTCGTGATGAAAGCAAGATGCTTGGTGGGCTTGGCGTATGTGGCAGACCATTTTGCTGTTCAACATTTTTGGGTGAGTTTCAACCTGTTTCAATTAAAATGGCAAAAGAACAGGGCTTGTCACTAAATCCAACAAAGATTAGTGGGACTTGTGGCAGATTGATGTGTTGCTTAAAATATGAGCAGGATGTATACGAAGAACTGCTTAGAATTACCCCAAAAGTTGGAGCAATCGTTAAGACTTCCGAAGGTAAGGGTTATGTGGTTGACACTAACTTGTTGACAGGAAATCTTACTGTAAAACTTGAAGGCAACCCAGATGCACCTGCAAAGGTTTTCAAAAAAGATGATGTTGTTCTCATTAAAGATGCCCAAATCAGAGTTGAAAAAGATGAAATTGCTGCTCTTTCTGGATTGGTAGATAAATAATTTTTGACAAATTTTAGATATGGAAACAAAATTCACTTGATTTTTGTAGTATAAGATGATACTATATATGTGGTTTATTTAAATAAGCCACGATGTTAAAATTATAAGGAGGCGTTCCCTATGGCATATTTTATTAATGAAGATTGCATCAACTGTGGTGCTTGCGAAGCAGAGTGCCCAGTTTCAGCTATTTCTGCTGGCGACGACAAATATGTAATTGATGCAGCTACTTGTATTGATTGCGGTGCTTGTAATGGAGTTTGTCCAGTTTCAGCTCCTAACGAAGCATAATTTTACCAATTAAAAAGCCACCTCATATGAGGTGGCTTTTTTGTCGTCTATGGCAAAATTTAATGCTTCGTTTTTCTCTTAATCATCATCTGTATTACGCCAACAACTAACAAAATTATGCCTATTACAGAAAAAAATCCACCCAAATAACAAAAAATATTATGTTTATCATAAAGGGTAAAGTGATAAATTGAATAGACCAAAGTTCCCATACAGATAATAAGGCAACTAAGTAAAATTATTTGTGTGCGTTTGAATTTTTTGTCTTTCATTTTGCATCCTCCTCTTACATTAATATTGCTACCAAGCAATCTCACTTTTACCCATTTCTTTTAATACCATATTTGCTTTTTTAAAGTGGTCACATCCAAAAAACCCATTGTAGGCAGAAAGTGGACTAGGGTGTGCGGCAGTTAAAATAATATGTCGGTTATTTGTTATTAAAGGTATTTTCTTCTTTGCATAATTTCCCCAAAGCATGAATATAACAGGCTCTTTACGTTCGTTTAGTAATGAAATCACAAAGTCTGTAAACCGTTCCCACCCTTTATTGCGATGACTGCCAGCCTCGGAGCTTCTAACGGTTAGCACAGTATTAAGCAGTAACACGCCTTGCTCGGCCCAACGTGTTAAATCACCACTTTTAGGGCATTTTACACCTGTAGTGGCTTCAATTTCCTTGTAAATATTCCTTAATGATGGGGGTATGGAGTTACCTTCTTTTACAGAAAAAGACAAGCCATGTGCTTGATTTGGCTGATGATAGGGGTCTTGCCCCAAGATTACCACTTTGACATTTTCATACGGAGTTAGTCTAAAAGCAGATAAAATTTCCTCTTTGGTGGGATAGATAGTGTGGGTCTTGTACTCAACATTTAAGAAGTCAAAAAGCTCAGTCATATACTCTCTTTTGGTTTCTCCACTGATAAGAGCCTCCCAATCATTTGTTAAATGTGGCATAATACACCTCTTTACTAGTATTTTTAAATATGTTATAATACTATAATTATAACACATTTGAATGGAGAAAACACTATGAGATACGGGATTATTTGTGCTGTCGAGCAAGAGATAGACTTAATAAAAAGAGATATTATTGGCGAAAAAATTATCACAATTGCAAGAAGAGATTTTATTGAGGGTAAGCTTTATGGCAAAGATGTAGTGCTTGTTATGTCAAGGGTTGGAAAGGTTGCATCTGCTTCTACTGCGACAACCTTGATTGATAGATACAATGTAGATAATATCATTTTCTGCGGAACAGCAGGGGGAATTGACAAAACGCTAAATGTTGGTGATGTGGTTGTGGCTGACAATTTAGTCCAACATGACGTATTTGATGGCATTGAGTTCTTTAAAATTCCACGTTTGGGCATCGCTAACTTTCCACCCGATAAAGCACTTTCAGCGGCAATGCATAGGGGTGTCGACAGCTATATCAAAAATGAGTTGAAATCTGATATACCACAAAAATATCTTGATGAATTTAAAATTGTAGATCCTAAGGTAGCAGTTGGCACAATTGCCTCAGGCGACCAGTTTATCAATGATAACTTTAAAAATCAATGGCTTGAAGAACAAATTCCTAACCTTAAATGTGTAGAGATGGAGGGCGCAGCAGTTGCCCAAGTTTGCTATGAGTTTGACATTCCGTTTGCAGTCATTCGTGTCATTTCTGACTCTGCAAACGACAGCTCTGGAGTAGATTTTGACCGTTTTGCATTAGAGGCAATGTGCCATTTTACAAGAGGAAGCTTAAAAGCATTCCTATCCGAAGCAGAGTAAAATACGATAAAAACCCACACCAACGGTGTGGGTTTTTATCGTATTTTGTTGGGATATAATTGTTTAGTAAATAAGCAAAATCCTTCTTGTGCTCCATTGTAAACATTTATATCCATATAGTTTCTTGACTGATAATAACCTTATATTACACTGTTTGATCTTCACATTTAATATATGCGCTCACAATTTCACCGATATACATTCTGTGATAGTCCTTTAATGTATAGTTTTTCTCAATCTCTCTGTCATAAAAGTGTTCAGGATTAATATCCGAATGATAAAGTTTTTTGCATACAAATACAAGTCTTGCCTCTTTAAAAGTGGTTGATCCGTCCACCTCGACAGGGGTAATGTCAGCTTCTTTTGCTTTATCGTAGTCACGACCCGAAAATTTTCCGCAAAAGTTTAGCGCTTTTTTGTAGTCCTCAGGGAAAATGGAAATAGTGAAAAGCTCATTTTTTTCAATAAACTCATAGGTATAGCGTTGGGGTCTAATATAGATTGTAGCGACATCCTTATTCCAAAGGACACCAACACCACCCCAACTAGCTGTCATAGTATTATAGCTGTCAATAGTTCCAGCGGTAATCAATGCCCAGTCTTTGTGAAACATTGTAAAGGGATTTTGGTTAAGCTCTTTAGGAGAGATTTTGTTATAGTCATTCATGTATAGGAGCGCAATGCTTCTTCTGTTTTCAGTTTGAAGTCGAATAGAAAGAAAGCATTTTAGCTCGTGACCACCTTTCGTTGTGAATTTTAAGTGAAAAACATCTTAGTTAATAGTATACACTATCTATTAACTATTAATTACATATGTGCAGTATTTTTTTGACTTACAAAGTCACAATTTCTACAAATATAACGGTAATCCATACACCTGTTTCACAAAAACAAATACCGTTTCTCATAGTCCAAGCTGAAAAAAGCATATAGTTATAAGAGGAAGAGGTGTGCGCTTATGAATATTTTTATTGTGACCAAAAAGCAGTTAGGTATGTTTCTACTAGTTATGGTTTTTATATCCACGGCTGTTGTGGCAAGCTTTGCAATGAATAAAGTTGATTTTACTGCAACAATCCCTAAAAAATTGCCAATCTACGCTGTAAATACTGAAGAAAAAAAGATAGCATTAACGCTTGATTGTGCGTGGGAAAACAGCGATACGCAGACCTTAATTGAATTATTTGAAAAAAATTCAATTAAGGCAACATTTTTTATGACAGGTGATTTTTGCGAGCGCTATCCAGACGATGTAAAGCTAATTTATGCAAAAGGTCATGCAATTGAAAATCACAGCTATAACCATCCGCACGTTGCATCAATTTCCGCAGAAAAGCTATTAGAAGATACAAACAAATGTGATGAAATCATTATGAATTTAACTGGGAAAAAGCCCACGCTTTATCGTGCACCATATGGTGAATATTCAAATAGTATGCTAGATACTTTTGAGAAAAGCCTGCAACATAAAGTCATCCAATGGGACGTTGACAGTATCGATTGGAAAGGTAGGGAAGCTCCAGAAATGGTTGAAACGGTAATAAAAAAAGTGAAAAACGGAAGTATTATTCTTTTTCATAATGACACTAAGAATACACCACAGGCACTAGAGCAAATTATCCCACAGCTAAAAGGCGAGGGGTATGAATTTGTACTTGTTAATGACTTGATTTATCAAGATAACTTTAGACTAGATCATGAGGGTAGACAGGTGAAATTGCCATAATAAGCAAAACTATAATTTAAGTTTTTTTTGCATTAAATCCGGGTTAAGACTGTAGGTTATCGCATCATTTTCACAAATGATACCACGTTTATATAAATCAAGCAAACCATTATCCATGGATTGCATAGATTCGTTTGCAGAGGAGTATATTACTGTGTCAATTTGATGAATTTTTGATTCTCGAATCATATTGCGGATTGCACCATTAACTAACATAATTTCAAAAACAGGGGTCACGCCACCGTCAATAGTAGGAATTAATTGCTGCGACACAACTGCTTGCAAAACCATAGAAAGCTGAATTCGGATTTGATTTTGTTGTTCTGGAGGAAAGGCGTCAATGATACGATCAACAGTGTTTGCTGCCCCAACTGTGTGGAGGGTGGAAATAATTAAATGCCCAGTTTCGGCTGCTGTCATTGCAACATTTATGGTTTCGTGGTCACGCATTTCACCAAGCAAGATAACATCAGGGGATTGGCGCAGCGCAGCACGAAGTGCTTTTACATAGCTATCGGTGTCAGTTGAAATCTCACGTTGACTTACGATACTTTTATTATGTTTATGCAGATATTCTAGTGGGTCTTCAAGTGTGATAACATGTGCGTTTCGTGTGGAATTTATTCTATCGATGATACAAGAAAGGGTAGTAGATTTACCACTACCAGCAGGACCAGTAACCAAAACTAACCCCTTAGATCGATTGGCTAAATTCATGACAGTTTTCGGAATGCCAATGGTGTCTGGGTTTGGCAATTCAAAGGTAATTACACGGATTACCAAAGCAAGAGAACCACGTTGCTTATAGGTGTTTACCCGAAAGCGAGACATATTTGGAATTGCAAAAGAAAAATCATCATCACCCAATAATTTCACAATATCCATATTACGATTTCCAGCAAGTTCATATATTTTTGTGATGAATTCTTCTGTTTGACAAGGGTTAAGAGAGAGCGTATCTGCACGGACAATAACCCCGTTAATTTTATAAGAAACTGGAAGCCCTGATATAACAAATATGTCAGAAGCGCCTCGTTCGACTGCATTTTTTAAAATTTGAAGAGTGTCCATAATTTTCCCTTTCGATGTGAGAATGTTTTACTTTGGGAGGTCTATCGTTTCATCGCTATCCCATAAGTTTAGTGAATCATCAGCTTCCCATTCGCCAGTATAGACTGTTTGCCATTTTTCAAGCCTAAATCGTTTGCCATTTGCCTCATTTGGATATAACAGATTTAGTGATACACATAGTTTGCGATTGTCGTTGACAGGTACTGAATAATCGACAACGATACCATCTGAATTTTCATAGGTGGTAACTCCACTTAGTGCAGAAAGCGAATCAATACAGCTTTTAAAATAGCTTGATTTATCAGACGTGGTTGTGGCAATAAGTTTTAAATCTATGCTAGATAGCAGTTCTTCAGCTTGTGAATCAGCTAGATAAAACTCCGAAAGTGATTTAGCGGCACTGTCGGTAAGCTTGGCATCTGCATTAGCGGACACTAGCGAAAGAGTTGCAAAGGTTGTCAAACAGAGTAGTACAAATATGACTAAAATTGATACGCTACCAATATTAACGCCAGTTCCAGTTTTCTTTGACATAAAGCCGCCTCCTTAATGATTATTTATACACCTACCGCTGTGGCAGATATTTTTTAGCCTCAATTTGATAAATAGGATTGGCTTTATCCGCGCTTTTTGTAACTGTAATTGTTGCAACCACTGGGTTTTCAAGGTTTGTCGACAGTGTGAGTTCATAAACTATATTGTCATCAGTTATGTTCCAATTTTTATCATAATATACAGAGATTTCATTGGCATTTTCTCCGCTTTTCACCCCTAAAATCGTCGCCACACTTTGGATTGAACCATCAGAAGATTTGAAGCACTCTGTGGCAGATTGAACCTCGTTTAATGCCATGCTTAGGTCGCTACTATGGGTGCTAATAAGATGTGCTTTGACAAAAAGTTGCATACAAACAGCGCTAGCTAGTGCAAAAAACAAGATCGTTACAATTAATTCAATTAAAAACAATCCAGTTCTAGAAGAACTGCGCCTTTTAATCAGGGACATCTGTCATCACCTCCATATAATTTTTATTAGATATTTTAGCATCTTGGGCTAACTTTTGCAGTTGCACTTTCACCTGTTTTTGATATGGTGGTGAAACTAAAAATACCCTCAGGACTGCATTCGATTTTAAAGTCGCTGGTTTTCATTATTTCTCGTCCGTCAGCAATAGAAATATCGTTGCCTTTTTTGGTGAAAAGTTCTTTTAAACTAGAATCGTCATAATAAATCCAAGTTTGGTAGGAAGTATCGTTGAAGTTTTGTTCTAAAACTAAGGCAGTTTTGCCGTCTAAATCGGCGAGATGGACCCCATCAGCTACATCGTTTTGACGCACTTTTTCTGATAGATAGGTGAGTGAGGTGCGCATATCAAAATTTTTACTCATGCCAGATACTGTGGATTTATAGACATTTGCACCAATTAATACCACCATGAGCGAAGTGGCAGTAAACACACAAAAGAGCGCTAGTGTAAACAATAAGTCAACTACATGAGAACTGGTTTTAACAGTTAGCTTCATCTATACGCAACACCTTTCATTTATTTAGTAGGGTTAACTTTTAACACTGTGATGTCAGGCATCAAATTTGATGCAAAGCATTTATAGTCAACCAAATATTTATTATAATTTATTGTTAATCCGTATTGATCTTCTAAGTAGGCGAGATTAGCCGGATACGCACCCTCTACTGCATAGCAGTGCACAACAGCACGAGTGATTGCTTGCTTAGTAGAATTAAACTGCTCTTGCTCTGTAGTGGAATTAATTGAATGTAATCCCAAAGTAAACAAAAAGAGAATAACAGCAAACAACAACACTGGTAGCACAGTATCTTTAAGAAGCGAATTATCTTTTTTAGATTTAGTAAAACGGTTCACAAACTCACTCCTTTTTAGCCGATTGAGGACATAATTCCCATAAGTGGAAGCATTACAGAAAGCAATATCATTCCAACTACAACAGATAAAACTGCCACTAAAGTTGGCTCTAAAATTGAAATTATCTTATTGATTTGGGTGTCAACTTCATCCTCATATCGCTCGGATAGTTTCTTCATAACAGTGTCTGCACAACCCGCTTTAAATCCGACTGCAACCATGCGTGAATATACTCCAGAGAAAATCTTAGCATTTAGGATTGCGTCTGAAAATGACGAGCCTTGTGCGGTTAATTCTTGGCACTTTGTAATTTTTTCATGGGTGAAATTGTTATCTACAAGCTTTTTTACCATCGCTAATGATTGTTCAACGTCAAGCCCACTAGACATTGTGAGTGCCATTGCCGAGGCAAATCTACCCGATGCAATTTTAGCTGAAATCTTTTTTGTCATAAAGAATGATGCTTTAAAACGAGTGATTGCATTGCGACCTTTTGTGCTTTTTCCCATAAAAAACCATATCAGAAATAGAATTATAATTAGTATCACTATGATCAATGCATAGAAAACCGCAACCGAACCTAAGCTCATAACATTCTGTACAAAAGGTGAAGGCACACTTCCTAGTTGTGCATAGACTTCTGCAAAAACAGGTAATACTTTAGTTACAAGTATCCCGATTACAAGTAACATCATTGAAACCATAATTAAGGGGTATGTAACAGCACTTTTTACGCTTTTAGCTATGCTTTCCTCACGTTCGTAATATTCGCATAGGGAATCCATAACTTCATCAAGACGACCAGACTGCTCGCCAATCCTAGTCATATCTACTACATAATTTGGGAATTTTTGTGTAGCAGAAAGTGCCA
The DNA here is from genome assembly GCA_049298835.1 of Oscillospiraceae bacterium. Classification (GTDB taxonomy): domain Bacteria; phylum Bacillota; class Clostridia; order Oscillospirales; family Ruminococcaceae; genus Paludihabitans. The sequence continues at coordinate 1,214 of JBAQWI010000361.1, read as the reverse complement.
TATGAAAAGGTTCGCCCATATCAACAGATTCTTGAATTTCAGAAAGAATTTTCTCCCCCTCTGAATTTTTTATATCCTCGCACATAATTGAAATTCCTTCAGAAACAGAAATTCCAGCTTTTAAAATCATAGCAATCTGTGCGCAGAAAGTTGCTATTTCATCGGATGAAAGTAATCCTTTTATTTGATTTTTCATCTGTGTACCTCCATTAATAAACATATTTTGTACTATAATTGCTACCATTTCCAATGAATTTCATTATGCTGTCACTACTGTTTGCGTTAGACGCAAATGTTGGATCCATGAGTTTCCAATCACTTCCGTCAAAATAAATTATATTATTTACCCAGCCAATATCTTTAAGATGAACGCTAATCCACGCATGATAGATATTTCCCGAAGCATAGCCAACTTCAAGCTTAGTAGGAATATTTTGTGTGCGTAGCATCGTCGCCATGACGGCTGCATAGTCAAAGCAAATGCCCTTTTTGTTAGCAAGGATACTATCAACTGCTGGTAGGTAGCCGGATTTAACAGTTTGGGCTTTATTATCATCATAGCTAATGTTTTTAATTACATAGTTATACACATTTTGCACAATTTCAAGGTCATTTTTTGCCCCTAAAGCAAGCTCAGCACCCTTTGCAACAGTTTTAGAGTTAGCGTTAAAGTTCACATATTGATTGGGATATAGGTATGGCTTTAATGAATCTGACAGCTGAACATCTAAAGTTTCGCCAAGTGCCAAAGCATATTGGGTTCCCTGAATATTTTCATAGACATTCACTTTATAGCTGCCACTTCCACAGGTAAGGGGGAAAGTTTCGTAGTTATTGCTAGGGTTTAGGCTGTATGTATAAATGACACTATCTGCCCCTGTAATTTGAAGCTTAACCTTAGTGGAAGAACCTTCATATTTAACCATTACATATCCCTCTGAAACATTGGAAGCATCAATTGAAGCACTCCCGCCACTAAATGCCAAAACACCAGAAGCTTCAGGCTTTAGCACTACCGTCTTTGGAATAGCTGGTGTAGAAGATTGTGGAACTGTTTCACTTTCAATAGCAACTGTAGAAGTATCTTTGCTTTGGGTTACAGTAGAAGAACTTTGTGATGAAGTTGAAACTGATTTTGACTCTTTTACAGAGGATGCTTGAGAAGTGACTTTTGGTGTTATTTTCTTTTGGGTAACCAAACGAGCAGTTACAAC
>JBAQWI010000360.1:0-2989 GCA_049298835.1 Oscillospiraceae bacterium | reverse complement strand
CCCCTTCGCCGTAATCGGTGATAGCCACGACGACTTTCTCATTTTCTGGGTAAGTGCGAAGCAGGATCGGCGTCTCCTGATCGGAATGGAAAATGGCGTTCTGGACGATATTTAGAATGACCTGTTCTATTGATTCTCCTCGGTTGGAAGGCCTGCCGATTGTCGGAACATTTTTGCAAAATAAGGCTCGAAATCAGCTCTCAAACTTACGGTTTTCAGGCCTTTTTGATATAATAGAACCATAATTAAGGATTTTTTTTACAATAATTCAGAGGGTCGCCAGTATGTTGCTACACGGAAAATAGTAATGGGAGATGATTTCGGGACGGCTATTGGATTATAAACTCAAACAAACTGCCTCGGGTTATGATTGCTTTGACCCGAGGCTCAGTTTTTATATTTTACTTAGAGAAGGTGATCCGGAAGGCAAAAAAAGAGGAAAGCCCGTAACTGAAATATCAGAGTGTTTTGATATAACTATTATAGAAAGATATAAAAAAACTCCATAATATACAGCTGAAACGGGGGAGAAGATAATGGCAGTAAATTTCATAGGGCCCTTACTAATGTTAAGTGGGGTTGCTTCTTTAGTCGGTATAATATTTGGCTTGGTAAAAAAAGATAAGAAAATTACTAAGATTTCATTAATAGCCTTTACAATTGTCGCCTTAATATATGTTTTAGCCTCCTTTTTTATGGAGTAATTAAACGCAAAAGAAAAGCGGAAAGCCCGTCACTATGAGCTTTCCGCTTTAACATTTCTATTCTCTTTTTTTTTGGTCATTCTGCCGCAACTGGATAAGTCTCAATAGAGATAAAAAACTCCTCAGCAATAGCCGTTAGAATATCTTCCTTTTCCCTTTGAAAAGAATCAATAAGTCGATTTATTTTCAACTACTATGATTTTCCCTTTCATTGTGGGATGTATTCCGCAAGAATAATCATACGTTCCCGCTGTTATAAATGTAAATTCAAATGTTTCTCCTTTTTTCAAATCAGGAGAGTTGAAGGCAGATGCTTTGATGTTGTGAACAGTAGTGTCGTTATTAGTCCATTCCACTACAGCGCCTTTTCGTACAGTGATATTCGCGGGTTTAAAAGAAGAATTTTCGATGCTTACTGCAGGTGTTTGACTGTTTGTTGCGTCAGTTGAATTTCCCGTGTTTGATGAGCAAGAAGTAAATACAACGGCCAAAAATAGCATCAGGATTGCCCTAAACACTTTTTTCTTCATGATAGTTCCTTCCCCTTTCCTTTAAAAAAAGCCTAACAGAACAACATATACTTTAATGGGCTTTGAATACTCCGTATGTTCATTATACAGCGCATATTTTCCTGTGTAAAAAAACTGCCCTATCGGCTATCGGGATGAATTATCAGTTAAACCTTATCCTGTCTTTATCTGTTGGAATGCCATTAACTACTTTCTTCCATCCACCATTTTGGAATACTTCATATTGTTCAAAAGCACAAGGCAATCCGTTTGCAGTAAGTATGTCACTGCTATCCATAAGTTGAAAATGTAAATGTGGAGCAAAGGAATTGCCGGAATGACCCACCCTGCCAATAATCTCCCCTTTTTTTACGCTCTGACCAGTTGAAACCTGAATAGACCCTGTTTGAAAATGAACTAACGCAGCATATATATTTTCACCACATTCCATTATGATGTAGTTGCCGGCAACTGATTGTATGTCGTCTTTTCTCGGATCGAAAAAATGAGCATTTTTATAAGCGTTACGCATATCTGACCACAAATTCGTCCGTGTTCGCTCTTTATAGCCGTCCTCGGCTAGGATAATGATTCCATCGCAAGGTACATAGACATTTTGTCCCCAACAATAGTATTCATTCAACGGAACCCCGAAAAGAAGATATTGCACAAAACTAACGCGATAAGCCGGTAAGCCCCTTCTTTCCCAGTCAACTTGTAAAAAGTCATAAGCATATCTTGTTCCTAATCGGTTTGTGCCATGACTAGGAATTCTTGTCCCTGGAGTGTTAGGAGAAAGCCATTCTCCCCTCAAAGGAAATTCAACAATTATCGGCTCAAGTGTATTAATCATCTCATTTCTCCTCCCCGTACGATAATGATATAGGCAGACTTGTATTCCCCTCAAAAATAGATTTCGTATTACAAAACCCCTCATTCATTACATAAGGGTAGAATACAATAGTGAAACACCTTTGGCTAACTTATACTCGAAATTTTTGCAGATAATTATTCTTGAGAAGCATTTTCTGGTATTATATTCTTATGACATTTTAATGGAGGAAAATCAAACATGTTGGAATTTAAACAAAATATACGGGGAAATGTGGCCCTTGGTGTAAACCCGCTTGGATGCAAGCAGGAAGTATTGAATGAAATCGACTATGTAAAAAACAAAGGAACTTTTGCAGGTCCGAAAAAGGTATTGATTATTGGTGCTTCATCAAGCTACGGTTTAGCCACTCGGATCAGCCTGGCCTTCGGTGCGGGAGCAGATACAATCGGCGTTTCTTTCGAAAAAGGACCGAAAAATGAACGGAATCTCGGCACAGCCGGCTGGTACAACAATATCGCTTTCCGCGAAGCAGCTGAAAAAGAAGGCCTAATCGCCAAGAATTTTGTGCAGGACGCCTTCAGCCACGAAAGTAAGCAAGAAGTCATCGAGTATATCAAGAACGAGTTCGGGGGCAAAGTAGACCTGGTCGTTTATAGCCTAGCAAGCGGCAGAAGGACTGATCCCGATACCGGAGAGACGTACACTTCCGCAATCAAAGCCCTTGGAGAGCCAGTGGTTGGCCCTAATATCAATATGCAAAATCAGGATTTCTATACGGAAACGTTGGAACCAGCAACTGACCAAGAAATCGCTGGTACACTTAAAGTTATGGGTGGAGAAGACTGGCAATTATGGATGGAAGCGTTGAAAGAAGCCGATGTATTGGCCGATGGGGTTCTCACGACAAATTACTCTTATTTGGGAACAGAGCTGAACCGTCC
>JBAQWI010000359.1:0-2600 GCA_049298835.1 Oscillospiraceae bacterium | reverse complement strand
TACTCAGCATCCAATCAAATATTCAAATTGTAAAAAACTGCAGAAAAATAGGCGATGTCAAAGAAGATTGGGAATAAAAGGATACTAGAGCTGGTTTTGTTCCCGCCGAAAACATTCATTGTAGGGTCTTTTTTCTTTCAGCGTACCACTCTGTATAGTTGAAAAAACAAGCCCGCAACAGGAAGCCCGATTAAGAATGCCAACTTTGAGAGATAGTTATCCGCTTGTCCCAGTTCGTTAATGTGTATGGCGATTCGGTCAGGTAAGTAAGAATAAGAAAATATCCCGCTGATAAGAGGAAGAAGCAATATTGCAAATGAGCTTTGAACACTGAATATTGAGAAACGCTGACTATGATTCATTTTCTCTCTTCTTTCTGTTCTTTTTTTGTAATTAACTTCACAAGTCGTTAGATAAAGGCCCGTCAGTTGGAAAAAGCATAAGTGCGGCCTTCAAACGCCATAAAGTCTAAATTTTTTCTTTCAAAAGAACGGGCGCCGATCAGAATAGGTTCCTCTGAACCTTTTTCGATGGAGTGAAAAGCATTGATTGTGTCCGACTTTGAAACAGAAAAATGAATCTCCGGCTGTCCTTTGTACTTCACGGTAACAGGCCACAAGTAACTTTGGGAGAATTCGTTATACTCAGGAAAATCAACGTAGGGTGGTATATTATCGTCCATATCGCTTCGGCCCCTTATCTCTATAGTTATTATGCAAGTAACTTAAAAACGTTTTATGTTGCTAGCGTGTACTTTTTGTCGAATTGTTTGGGTTGGCTTGGATGGTAATTTCCAATGGCGTAGTTTAGCAGGTCCCTATTATTACACATTTTCTTTCTTTTTTTTCAAGACCTTTTCTAAAATCTTTAGAGCCACTAAAACAAGCATTAGTATGCCACTGATATTAAAGAAGTAAACATATCTAATGTCTACCATGCCATTGTTGTAGAAATTTCCATTAAATAAAAGCCAAACGCCGCCTATTAAATAACCGGTTATTGTATTCCAACGATCTAAAAATCGCCACATTTTTCTGAGAAAATTCATGCCAGTACCCCTTTTCTGAAGTTCTAACTATAGAAAAAGTAAATTATTTGTTAAAATAGTAACATAAAAAATGTTTTAAAAAAAACATATTTATACGAGTGCGCAAATGAGGCTTTCCCTGATTGTGAAAAAGCACAAACTTAATGTATACGTATTAGCTTGTACTTCACTGATAGGAGCTGCCGAATATCCGAGTGATCCTACAATTATAACCAGAGAGAAGCAATCATTTTACGGCTCTAATTACCCATTAAACAACCACTTCTTAGGATTATTATGAATAGGAGAAAAAAATGAAAAGAGACTTTTATAGATACATTCCCTTGTTGGCTGGTAGCATGCTAGTACTGATTGGTATAAGAGATAGACTGAATGAGCCACTATTTTATTGTATTTCAATCGGATATATCGCACTGATTGTTCTTTTGATGTGGAAAAGCGGGAAAAATAAAAATAGTGGGAAATCCAGTTAAGTTATCAAAAGGGAGTCCAAGCTGCTAAGGAATACCTTGAAAAGCATTACGATAAGTTGGCGCAAGAGAATCGGATAGAGGCTACTGTGTACCAGAATCGTAAAACTATCTAGCTGCACTTGCGGTAATTTTGAAAGCGTTCTTAACGCAAGTGTAGACAATTGCTGTAGGGTGACAAAAGGGAGGGCAACCAATGAATAGAATTGTACAAAATTTTCCAGCGCTTCCTGTCTATGAAGAAGAACACAAGAAAGGTGATCTGATTTGGTTCCTTCATGGTTTAGGGGACACTCATCACACATGGGATGAAATCTTCAACGAATTGAAAAGTGATTTCCGCTTGTTGTCCATGGATTTGCCAGGTCATGGTAGGTCATTGGAGTATTTCCATGAACAATCTGAATATATGGACGATGCGGTTAGTTGCTTAAAAAAAATCACAGAGCAAGTTTCTAACGACCTTTCATTTTTCATTGTGGGGCATTCTTTGGGAGCGGAGATTGCATTGAGATTCGCAGCAACCCTTCCTAATCTTGTTAAAGGAGTAGTATTGCTGGATGGCGGCTATATTCAAAATGAAGATATTTCTGCTGATTTGGCAACCGATTTGAAGCAGGTACAGGAATTTTATAAAAGCTATCAGTTTTCAAGCTGGGAAAGCTATCTGGAGAACGAAAAATCTTACTATCAAAGATGGTCTGATTACGTCCAGAAAGCTGCCGTAGTCAAAATGAAGGAGGATGAAGACAAGCGAATTATCTCAAAAACAACGCTAGCCACATACGAAGCAGCAATAAGATCATTGCATATATACCCATCCAAGGAAATTTATTCAGAAGTTGAGTGTCCAATCCTATTGCTAAGAAGCTCACTACCGGAAGCTTCAAATGCTATGAAAGAAGTTGCTGCCAAACGATTGATTCGTGCTGCTTCAGATGCGACAGATCAGATAATTCCGAATGCTGGACACAATCTTAACATTGATGCCCCACACGAAGTTGCAAATCGGATCAAAAAGTGGATCGAAGTCCATAAAAATTACGATAGGGAACATCTTAAACGGAAAAAGGTCCGAAAAT
>JBAQWI010000358.1:0-2808 GCA_049298835.1 Oscillospiraceae bacterium | reverse complement strand
GCTTCCAGTAACAATTGTTCCAAGGGGTTTAGTAATTGTTTGCAAAATTAAAAGTAATGCGATAAATATACCAGTTTCAACAATCCATTTTATTTTTTTATTCATATTTTTTCTCCTTTTACCCTCTCTTGTTTATGTTTATTATATTGCCCAGTTGCCGTCGACAAATATAGGTGTTTCATTACCATCTTTATCTGTGGCAATAATGCTAAGATCTGGTGTACCAATCATAAAATCCTCATGTTCTAGCGAGTCATTACCACCATGAGTCATAAGCTCCTCTTTGGTATAGGTAAGTCCGTCCTTGATACAGGTTGGATATGCACTACCAAGTGCGAAATGACAACTTGCATTTTCGTCAAACAGTGTGTTATAAAAAAGAATACCCATATCCGAAATTGGTGACTTATTTGGCACAAGTGCAATCTCACCAAGATAATGTGCACCCTCATCAGTTTCAATTAGACGTTTCAGTGCCTCATAACCCTCTTTGGCAGTATAGTCTACTACCCTGCCGTCCTTAAATGTGATGCTAAACTCTGTAATCAGCGTTCCTTGATAGTTAAGAGGCATTGATGCAACCACCTTACCATTTACCTTTTGTCTGTGTGGCATTGAGAAAACCTCTTCAGTTGGCATATTAGGGAAGTAGTAGACACCTTTTACAGTTTTGTCTCCACCACCCTCAAAAACATAGTTTTCAGGCATTCCCACAACCAAATCTGTACCTAGTGAGTTCTTATAATGGAAACTTACAAATTGCTTAGCATTAAGATACTCAGATTTTGCAAATAAGTTTTCCTTGTGATCATTCCATGCGCCTACAGTATCCTCAACATCGACACGGACTGCCTTAAAGATAGCTTCCCATAGTTTATCTATTGCAGTTTGCTCGTCGCAATCTGGGAATATCTTTTTCGACCAAGCAACAGAGGGCACAGAAATAATATTCCAAGCAATATGTCCAGCATCAATTCTATCATGGAAAGGTTTTATTGCTTTTCTAACTGCAACATTTTCTGCGGCAAGTTTCTTAGAATCAACATCTTTAAAAATTTCTGGATCACGTGCAATAATGTTAATATATGCACAGTCCATTTCACCATAGTAATTCCTTGACTCTGCAACCCATTGCGGAACACTCTCAAACACTTCAAGTGGTGAATACGTGTATTTTATCTTTGAAAATTTCTCATCATTCCAAAACATTACGACTTCTTTTGCTCCATTTTTATAAGCACTTTCTGCTATCATTCTTGCAAAATATGCGCATTCAATTGGACAGTTTATCACAAGAGTTTGATCCTTTTGAATATTTACACCAAGTTTTACTGAAAGGTCGGCATACTTTTGAAGGTTTGTCTTAAAATTCATAATAGTCTCTCCTTTATAATTTATATAGTATTATTTTACCATTTTATTTGCTTAATATCAATGTATTTTAAATTACTGATGGTTTTAATTATTCAGTAGGCATTGTCTATATACAAGCAAAAGCTCCTCACCTAATGGTGAGGAGCTTCTTATATTAAATTAAACTAATTCAATAATTGCCATCTCTGCTGCGTCTCCACGGCGAGGGCCTATTTTGATTATACGAGTATATCCGCCGTTTACATCAGCAAACTTTGGTGAAATCTCATCGTATAATTTTTTAACAACTTCTTCTTTTGTTATATAGGCAAACGCTTGACGCTTGGAGTGTAGATTATTTGTTTTGCCGAGAGTAATCATTTTCTCAGCTGCAGCACGAACCTCTTTTGCTCTAGTAACTGTAGTTTCAATCTTGCCGTTTTCAAGCAAGTAAGTAACCATAGCTCTCAGCATAGCTTTTCTCTGGTCCGATGTTCTGCCAAGTTTTCTGCATCCTGCCATTGAAATTCACTCCTTACTGGTTAGAAAATTTCTTGTGATAATGCTCATTACTGACACAATGGTGGCATCAGCTAATTGTAAAAACAATTATCAGCATTATTCTTCCTCTGGGGTAAGATCAAAGCCAAGTGTTTCCAACTTTGCTATCACTTCTTCCAAAGATTTTTTTCCAAGGTTTCTGACTTTCATCATTTCATCCTCAGATTTATTAATTAGATCTTCTACCGTATTAATTCCTGCACGTTTTAAACAGTTAAATGAACGTACAGATAAGTCAAGTTCCTCAATAGTCATCTCAAGAACCTTCTCTTGAGGGTTTTCACCCTTTTCAACCATTATCTCTACACTTGTAGTTTGATCAGACAAATCTACAAATAAGTTAAGATGCTCATTAAGAATCTTGGCTGCTAGAGACACAGATTCCTTTGCGGAAATTGTTCCGTCAGTCCATACCTCTAAAGTTAACTTATCATAATCGGTAATTTGACCTACGCGTGTGTTTTCCACCGAATAATTAACCCTTGAAACAGGTGTATAGATACTATCTACGGGAATAGCACCGATATTGTTTGAAGTATCAGCCTTGTTTTTTTCTGCAGCAATATAGCCACGTCCTCTGTCCATAACTATTTCCATATACAATCTCGCACCCTGGCCTAGAGTAGCAATATGCATGGAAGGATCTAGTATTTCGACTTCAGAATCAGCCTTGATATCACCAGCAGTAACAACACCCTCGCCGTCAGCTTCAATATAAACTGTCTTTGGGGAATCGCCATGGATAATAGCGGTTAAGCCTTTAATGTTTAAAACAATTTCAGTAACGTCTTCTTTAACACCTGGAATGGTCGAGAATTCGTGTTGCACTCCATCAATTTTAATTGATTTAACTGCAACTCCGGGAAGCGAGGAGAGCAGCACTCTTCTAAGGCT
>JBAQWI010000357.1:0-14010 GCA_049298835.1 Oscillospiraceae bacterium | reverse complement strand
TATGGTTTTCTTACGTAGGTCATTGGATTCTTTTTTGCACTATTTATTCTGACTTCAAAGTGAAGATGATTCCCTGTTGAGTTGCCAGTGCTTCCAACGCCTGCAATGACTTGTCCTCTTTTGACTTTGTCGCCAACTGCAACGTCAATACGACTTGTATGTGCATAAAGTGTGGTATATCCGCCACCATGATTTATTGCAAGATGATGACCATAGCCATAACTAGAATTTTTAACTAGAATAACCTCACCGTCAGCAGCAGCAACAATAGCAGTACCTTTTCCAGCACCAATATCAACACCTGAATGAAGCTCCTGTCTGCCAAAGATTGTTCTCCATCCAAAAGGCGAAGTTATTCTACTGCTAGCAGGAACAGGCCATTTAAGCTCACCTTCTGGTCCAGCACCACTATTGTTTGATTCCGCAATTATTCTATCAACTTCAGCTTCAATCGCTTTAATTTGCTTCGCAAATTGCTCTTTTTCAAGCGCATATCTTTTTTCATCTTTTTTAAGTTGAGCCTCAGAACCTAAACTTTGATCATACATAGTATCAAGAGACTTATTTTTTGCATCAAAGGCAACCTTAGTACTTTTTAAATCAGCTTGTTTTGCTAGTAATGTTGCTTTTTTTCCATCCAAGTCTTTTTTCTGCTCAGCAAGACTATTAATTAAGTCTTGATCACTATTTGAAATTCTAGTAAGAATTTCTTTATTATTTATAAACTGAGAAAAACTCTTTGACTCTAACAAAGTTGAAAGGATAGAACTTGAGGTATTGTTAATGTACATCGCTTTTACACGTTGTGCAAACAGTTCCTCATTAACCTCAATATCAGCTAACTTCGCTGTAATCTCAGCCTCTTTTGTGGCAATATCAGCAGTCACAAGAATAATCTTGTTTTGATAAATCACAATTTGCTCCTCAACAGATTTTATCTGCGAGTTCAATAAATCTTGTTTTTTATTTTCATCTTTGATTTTAGCAGCGGTATTGTTCATCTTATCTTTGGCTTCTTTTTCTTTTTTGGCAAGTGCAGCCTGTTCTTTTTGAAGTTCAGCAACTGTCTTTGCCCCGACAACAGTAGCATTGCCTAAATAAGTAAATGTGCCTAAGATTAGGATACAAACAACTAAAAAAGAAGATATAATTCTGAACATATTTTTTGATATCACTCTAATCATATCTATTCCCCCATTATCAATTTCTATACTCGTGCATGATTTCTTATACTTATTACACTGCCTATTGAACCAAGTAATGTTCCTGTCAAAACAAAGAACAATGCAAGATTTAATGCAATTTCATTAAATGGAATAATACTAGTAAATGCAGAGTTTAGCCAAACCGAAACGTCTGTTGTAAATGCTTGGATTAAATAAGAGTAGCTACCCCAAATTACGAAATAAGAAATCACTGCTGAAATCAAACCGAGCACGAAACCCTCAACAATAAATGGAATTCGTATAAAGGAGTTTGTAGCACCTACAAATTTCATAATGTTAATTTCTTTACGCCTTGTAAAAATTGTTGCTCTAATTGTGTTTGAAATAATTACCAATGAAATAATTCCAAGGGCAATTATGATTGCTGTGCCCAGTGTATTAATTGTACGCTGTATATATGTCAATGTATCAGATACCGTTGTAGACGCAATTATTAATTCTACCTCTGCACTTTTTTCTAGTTGGCTTTTTGTTTGCGCCGTAAGTGAAACGTCTTTTAGCGTTATAACGAACGTATCTGGTATGTAATTTCTGTCAGTTATACTATCTAGCAAATATCCTTTGTCGCCAAGCATTTCTTTTGTATTTTCAAGCCCCTGCTCTTTAGAAATGTACTCGCAAGATTTCACGTTTGGATTTGCTTCGACTTCTGCTTTTATAGCTGTAATTCTATCTTGATTTGACGAGTAAGTGTTAGCTTTTTTAATTTCTGCACCATCAGTTTTAGTAGTGTCATCTTTAACTTTAGTATTGTCACCTTTAGCTGGAGGTGTTTGTTCCGGTTTAGGTGCAACAAATTCATTCAGGAAAATGCTCATCTCGCTTTGTCCTCCGACATAGGAAACCATGCTGTCTACATTTGCTGTTAACAAATATGCCGTACCTACAATCAAAAGGCAGGTTGTCAAAACGCCAACTGAAGTAAATGCCATAACCCTGTTTGTCCATAAATTTCTAACGCCTTCTTTTAGAAGGTATTTAAAGCTTGAGCCTTTCATAACTACCCCCTGCCAGCTGATGGAATAATGTCATCAAACACCACTCGACCATTATCAATTGTAATTGTTCTTCCTCCAAAACGTCTTACCATATCTTGCTCATGAGTTACCATAATTACGGTAGTTCCACATTGGTTAATGCCTTGCAATAGTTCCAAAATTTCATGAGAAAGTTGTGGATCAACATTTCCTGTGGGCTCGTCTGCAATAATGATTGGTGGATCATTTACAATAGCACGCGCTAGAGCGACACGCTGTTGTTCGCCACCCGAAATCTCGTGGGGAAAGCTTTTTGCCTTATGCTCAAGCCCCATTAAGTTTAAAATATATGGCACACGATTGCGTATAAACTTATTGGAGGTGTCGGTAACCCTAAGGCTGAACGCCACGTTATCATATACATTTAAATTTGGAATAAGTCTAAAATCCTGAAACACAACTCCGAGTTTACGCCTGTAAAGCGGAATTTGATGTTGTTTTAGTCTGCCAACATTGGCACCATTGACGCTAACAATTCCAGTTGTTGCAACTTTTTCGCGCAACAAAAGCTTTATGATTGAGCTTTTACCTGCACCAGATGCACCCACTATAAATACAAATTCTCCGCTGTCAATGCTTAAATTTACGTTTTGTAGAGCTGTTGTTTTGTTGTCATACTTCAATGATACGTTACTCAAATCAATCATATCAACTGCTCCTTACAGCAAGCAAAGCCTGCACTCACAACGTGTGCAAGTTTCTATAACATCTTACGCACATCGTGAGTTTTTTAATTTTACAAACTGTTGCCTTACTTATATACTAATAATTTTATATTTTGATTACTTCTTAAAATTTTGTTGGATTTGAAGTTAGATATTTTTTAACCATCAACGCAATTTTAAATACGATTGCATGGTCAAACTCTCTAAGGTCAAGTCCTGTTAGCTTTTTAATTTTCTCAAGACGATACACAAGTGTATTTCTATGAACAAAAAGCTTTCTTGATGTTTCTGACACGTTTAGATTGTTCTCAAAGAACTTATGAATTGTAAACAATGTTTCTTGATCAAGCGACTCAATTGAACCTTGTTTAAAAATTTCTTTTAGGAAAGTTTCGCAAAGAGTTGTTGGAAGCTGATAGATTAACCTTGCAATACCTAGGTTATCGTAGCAAACAATTGTTTCTTCAGTGTCAAAAACCTTGCCCACTTCAAGTGCAATTTGAGCCTCTTTAAATGAACGTGCCAAGTCTTTAATACCGACTACAGTTGTACCAATACCAACGGCTGCCTTTGTATAAAACTCAGAACTCAATGTGTCAACGATTGAACTTGCAAGTTTTTCTAAGTCTTTTGTTTCAATACCAGCCTTAGTTTCCTTGATTAGAACAATATCATTTTCATTGATGTTGAACACATAATCTTTTTGTTTATCTGGAAACAAGTTTTGTATTACATCGTAAGCAGAAACTTCATTTGTTGAAATGATTCTAATTAACAACGCAACACGACTAACGTCATTTGAAAAATGAAGTTCACGAGCCTTAACATAAACGTCACCAGGCAAGATATTATCAAGAACTATATTTTTAATAAAGTTGTTCTTGTCATATTTCTCATCATAATACTGTTTAATACTTGTCAATGAAATTGCGATTAACTGTGCAAACTTAGACGCTTGTTCGTCAATACCCTCAACAAAAACAGCATATTCAGGTTTATTGTGTGAGCCAAATGGCTTATAGCTGTAACCATCACGAACAAAAACGTCGCTTGTTTCAATTAAATCGAGTGCAATATATTCATTCGTTGTGCCGATTTTTGAAAGCTCACTGCAAGCAATTATTGTTGCAGATTCATCAACAACCCCAATTACACGGTTTACTGTGTCTCGCATCTGATGAACTACGCCTTGAAAAAGTCTGTTTGACATAAAAATTACCCCTCTTATTTAATATATTTTCAGCATCTTTGCATAAAATTACTTATACTTATTTTACCGAATTTATTTGTAATTTGCAAGTTAAAACTATAAAAAATTACAAATTAGTTCGTTTTTAGGGGTATTCACTTTTAATATAAACAACTTATTACAAATTGTAACACATTTGTAATCATTATTTGTGAACAAATAGTGAAGTCTTTGTGTATTCTAATACTTCATGATAAAGCCGATGAATTATAATGATATTAATTAAAACATTTAGATATGATGATTTTGAAAATAGATTATCATAGGTTCTGTTAATATGTATATTTCCCGTCAATCTTGAAATGATAAATAGAAAAAGGCAAAAACATATTATAAACATATTACCAAAAATAACCACTATACAAATAAAATATTACGCACTATAGCTAAATATTTTGTAATTTTTTATAGAGTATATTACTATTATAAAAAATGTTAATATATTTTACGAAAAATGTTGACATTTTATATTTAATAGTATACGATTTAATCAATAAATTATTGTGTGTCACTGATTTAATCAGGCATAAACGTACTTAAGTAGCTTGACTACTCGTATGTTTATGTCTATTTTTGTGTTTAAAATTTAATTTAAAGGAGAATATATATGAAAGAGTTTATATTTGTTATCAAAGATGAAAATGGTATTCATGCCCGTCCTGCTGGAATGTTAGTTAAAAAAGCTGGTGAATTTTGCTCAACCATAACGATTAAAAAAATTGAAAAAGCAGTTGATGCAAAAAGATTGTTTGCGGTTATGGGTCTAGGCGCAAAAAAGAATGATGAACTAACTTTTACAATTGAAGGAGAAGATGAGGATTTGGCTTTATCTTCATTGCAACAATTTTGTAACGAAAATTTATAGACAGGGGGTAGAGTATGATAATCTTAAGTGGTAAAGGCGTTTCTTCAGGAATTGCAATTGGCAAGATTCATTTTTATGATAATAAGCGACATAAAGTAAAAAGATATCATGCTAAGGACACTGATGAACAAATTAAAAGGTTTGAACAGGCAAAATTAGAAGCAATAAAACAACTTCAAGAGCTATATGAAAAAGCACTAGGAGAAGTTGGAGAAGCAAATGCAATGATTTTTCAAATTCACCAAATGATGTTAGAAGATTTAGATTACAGTGATTCTGTTATAAATATAATTAAAATGCAGAGTGTTAATGCAGAATATGCAGTTGGAACAACTGATGATAATTTTTCTAATATGTTTAGTGAAATGGAAGATGAATATATGAAGGGACGTGCAGCGGATGTAAGAGACGTTTCTGAGCGTTTACTAAAAATACTAGATAATTGCGATGAAAAAGTTGATGCACATGACGAACCAACTATAATAGCTGCAAAAGATTTAGCTCCTAGTGAAACAGTTCAAATGGACAAAAATAAGCTTTTGGGATTTGTTACTATGGAGGGTTCTTCCTATTCACACACTGCAATTATAGCACGTACTATGAATATTCCTGCCATAATTGGGTTAGGTAATCAACTAACGCCTAAATTTAATGGGAAAATGTCAATTATTGATGGTTCTACAGGTGAGGTATTTATAGAACCAGATGAAGAAACCATTTTACGATTGAAAAGAAAAAAACAAAAAGAGGATAACTATAAATTGCTTTTAAGTGAGCTAAAGGATAAGGATAATATAACTTTAGACGGGCAACAAATAGATATATTTGCAAATATTGGCAATGTTTCTGATGTTGGTGAAGTGATTAAAAATGATGCTGGAGGAGTTGGACTTTTCCGTAGTGAGTTTTTATATTTAGAAAATACTGATTATCCAACTGAGGACGAGCAATTTACAGCATATAAATCTATTACAGAAATAATGTCAGGAAAAAGAGTTATTATTCGAACATTAGATATTGGTGCAGATAAACAAGTTGATTATTTTAAGATGTGCCATGAAGAAAATCCAGCAATGGGTTATCGTGCAATTAGAATTTGCTTAGATAGGCAAGATATATTTAAAACTCAATTAAGAGCAATTTATCGTGCTTCTGCATTTGGAAATATTGCAATTATGTTTCCTATGATTATTTCAGTTGAAGAAGTTTTAATGATAAAAGACATTGTAAGTGAGGTTAAACTTGAACTCCAACAAGATGGAATTCAATTTAATGAGGATGTTTTACTGGGTATTATGATAGAAACCCCAGCCGCAGCACTGATTAGTGATGACCTAGCAAAAGAAGTTGACTTTTTTAGCATTGGTACAAATGATTTAACACAATACACACTTGCAATTGATCGTCAAAATTTAAAACTAGAAAAAACATATAATCCACATCATAAAGCCGTGTTAAGATTAATTAAAATGGTTTCAGATAATGCCCATAAAAATGGTATATGGGTTGGAATTTGCGGAGAACTTGGAGCAGATGAAACACTTACCCAAACATTTTTAGCTATGGGTATTGATGAATTATCAGTTTCTCCTAATAAAGTTTTAAGTATAAGAAAAAAAGTTAGAGAAACAAATGTATCTGAAATAAAAGATAAAATTTTAATAGAAACAGTATAGGTGTGCAATGGATTATTTTGTACTAAAGGCTATTAATAACAATGTTGTACTTGCAAAAAACAGCAAAACGGACGAGCAGGTTATTCTTATGTCAAAAGGAATTGGATTTAACCGCAAGGTAAATGACCAAGTTTCTGATAGTGGTGAAGAAAATCAAATATTTAAATTATGGAGCAATGGGGAAGAAATAAAAGATTTCACATATGATAAAAATGAGTTAAAACTTGTTGTAACTCAAATTGCTGAAATTGCTCAAGAAAAATTAGGATTAAGTAAAAATGACTTAATTAATCCTTTATTAGACCATATAACATTTCTTGCCGATAGAATTAATTTCGGATTGTATATTGACAACCCTTTTCAAAATGAAATTTCTATTTTATATGCTAACGAATACGAAATTGCAAAATATGCGGTTGATTTGATAAAAGAGCGCATAGGTATTGATGCAGGTGAATCTGAAATCGGGTTAATTACATTGCATTTAAATTCTGCAATTCAAAAAAGACCACTTAGTACCTCGTTAGATCAAGTAAGAATATACAATAAAATTTCAAATGTAATTTCAAATGGAATAGGCAATGGAGTTTTAGACAATTTTCTTGATATTCGAATATTTCTTATGACACTTGATAAACTAGTAAAAACAATTCAAAACGGTATTCATCTACAAATGAATATTGAAAAAGCCGTATCTAAGTCAATGCCTCTAAGCTATAAAATTGCAATGGAAATTGCAGAATTAATAAAGATTGAAATGAAAATACATCTTAACGATAGTGATACTGGATTTATCGCTATAGACATAGAAAAGTTAAGACAATTAAATATTAGGAGAGAAGGTTAGCAAGTGCTTGATTTTTTAAAAAAGAAAGAAAAAAAAGCAGGCGAAATTTTTGCAACTCAAAATGGTACAGCCGTTGAGTTAGCAGAAGTTCCTGATCCGGTTTTTGCAGAGAAAATGTTAGGCGATGGTATCGCGATCATTCCAACGGATAATTTGATATTATGTCCAGTAAATGGAACTATCATTGATGTTATTGACACTCTTCATGCTTATTGCATTGAGTCTGATGATGGGCTGGATATTTTAGTTCATATTGGAATTAACACTGTTGAATTAAAGGGTGAAGGTTTTACAAGCTTGGTAAAGGTCAATGACAAGGTAAAGGTTGGAGATAAACTAGCCATAGCAGACTTAGAGTTCATAAAAAGTAAGGGATATGAAATCTATACACCAATAATAATTACTAATAGTGATGTTTTAAAAGAAGCAAACCATTTGACTGGAAAAGTAGAACAAGGTAAAACAGTGGTGTTTACCTACCAAAAATGAAAGTGAGTGAATTTTATGGGGAAAAAGAATGGAACTTTTAGTATTCTACAAAGAGTAGGACGATCCTTTATGTTTCCAATCGCACTTTTGCCTATAGCAGGTTTGTTACTTGGAATAGGCGCATCGTTTACTAATCCAGCAACAATTGAGGCTTATAACCTTGGTGCATTTTTAGGAGAAGGAACTGTCCTTCACGCAATACTTTCTATTATGAGTTCTACTGGTAGTGTTGTTTTTGGCAATTTACCTATTATATTTGCAATGGGTGTTGCACTTGGTATGGCAGAGAAAGAAAAAGAGATTGCAACTCTTTCAGCTGCTATTGCTTACTTAGTTATGCACGCAACTATATCAACAATGTTGTCACTTACAGGAAAAATTCTTGCTGATGGATCAATTGCACCTGGCGTTGTTCAGGGAAGTATTGCATCAACATCAGGCATTTTGTCAATGCAAATGGGTGTATTTGGTGGTATTATCGTAGGTCTTGGAGTAGCAGCACTTCACAATAGATTCTACAAGATAAAACTACCAACTGTTATTTCGTTCTTTGGTGGAACACGTTTTGTGCCTATTATTTCTACACTTGTGTATATATTGGTGGGCGTTTTAATGTTCTTTATATGGCCTATCATTCAAAGTGGTATTTATGCACTAGGTTCTCTTGTTGTAAATGCTGGATACGCTGGTACATTTATATATGGTGTTATTGAAAGAGCGTTAATTCCTTTTGGTTTACATCACGTATTCTATTTGCCATTCTGGCAAACTGGCGTTGGTGGTACAATGTTAATAGACGGAACTACTGTTTTTGGTGCCCAAAACATTTTCTTTGCCCAACTTGCATCGCCTAGCACTACAGCGTTTAGCATAGAAGCTGGTCGTTTCATGACTGGTAAATTCCCAATTATGATGTTTGGTTTACCAGGAGCTGCTCTTGCAATGTATATGTCAGCAAAACCAAATAAGAAAAAGATTGTCGGCGGACTTCTTCTATCAGCAGCGTTAACATCGTTTTTAACTGGTATAACTGAACCATTAGAATTTACATTCTTATTTGTAGCTCCAGCTCTTTATGCTGTTCACTGTGTATTTGCAGGATTATCATTTATGCTTATGCATTTATTGAATGTTACGATAGGCATGACTTTCTCAGGTGGATTTATTGACTTCTTCTTATTTGGTATACTACAAGGTAATGATAAGACTAACTGGCTAATCGCAATTCCAGTTGGCATTGCATATTTCATAGTCTACTACTTTGTATTTAAGTTCTTAATTAAAAAGTTTAACTTTATTACACCCGGTAAAGAAGTTGATGAGGTTGAAAGTAAATTGTATACTCGCAAAGATGTTAATGAGTCAAAAGAAAAAGGTAACACATCGCAATTGATAGTAGATGGTCTTGGTGGTACAGATAACATTAAAAATCTTGATTGCTGTGCTACTAGACTTAGAGTAACAGTTTTTGACTCTCAAAAGGTCAAAGATAGCATATTAAAACAAAGTGGGGCTTCTGGCGTCATAAAAAAAGGTGATGGAATTCAAGTAATCTATGGCCCTCGTGTAACTGTAATTAAAAGTGAATTAGAAGAATTTATAAGTGCAAACGAAACAATTTAAAACATTTTTCCAACACGATTGTTGGTAGGTAAATATATTCGTTTGTTATTGCCTTACAATCAAACAAATTTTTAAAGTCTAGTTTCTTTTGTGTAAAACTAAATGAAACTAGACTTTAATTACTTGCTAAATTATATTAAATCTACTATCAATATGATGGCATGAAAAACGACCTTATAAGTACCATAATCGGTATTTACAAGGTCGTTTTTAGTTAAGAATATTCTTATTAATGCCCGACAAAAACGTGAGGTTTTATGTTAGTTATATAATTATGCTCTTTCCATCCATTTCAGCTGGTTTTGGCAAGCCAATAAGTTCTAGCATTGTTGGGGCAATGTCTGCAAGCTTTCCATTGTCACGCAATGCAACGTTTTTGCCACATACAGCAAAAGGAACCTTGTTTGTTGTGTGTGCAGTAAATGGAGAACCGTCTGGCTCATACATTTGGTCTGCATTACCATGGTCAGCCGTAATAAGCGCTACGCCACCTTTTGCAAGAACAGCATCAACAGTTCTTCCTAGACAAGCGTCAACAGCCTCGACAGCAGCAACAGCTGCGCCAAAGAACCCTGTATGTCCAACCATGTCACAGTTTGCATAGTTTAATATAATTACGTCATATTTATCTGAATTAATGCATCTAACAGCCTCATCACAAACTTCATATGCGCTCATTTCTGGTTTGAGATCATATGTAGCAACCTTTGGTGAATTAATTAATGCTCTGTCTTCACCTTCAAATTTAGCCTCAACACCACCGTTGAAGAAAAATGTAACGTGTGCATATTTCTCAGTTTCAGCAATTCTTAACTGAGTTTTTCCATTTTTGCTCAGATACTCACCCATTGTGTTTGCTAATGATTGTGGTTTAAACGCAACAGTTACATTTGGCATTGTTACGTCATATTGAGTCAAGCATACAAAGTTTAGTTTCAAGAAACCCTTTTTGCGCTCAAAACTATCAAATGACTCATCAACAAAAACACGAGTAAGCTCTCTTGCTCTGTCTGGTCTAAAGTTAAAGAAAATAACGCTGTCATTTTCTTTGATACTAGCACCGCTATTTACTACGATTGGATCAATAAACTCGTCAGTAATGTTTTTCTCATAGGAGTCTGCCATAGCTTTTGCTGGACAGTCACAAGTAACGCCCTCGCCATATACCATTGCAGCATAAGCCTTCTGCACTCTATCCCAACGGTTATCTCTATCCATTGCATAGTATCTGCCGATTACTGTAGCAATTTTACCAACGCCAAGTTCTTGCATTTTTTCATATAAAGCAGTTACAAAACTCTTTCCTGAAGAAGGAGGAACATCACGGCCGTCCATAAAGCAATGAACATAGACATCTGTAAGACCAATCTGTTTTGCCATTTGGAGTAGTCCATAAAGATGATCAATGTGGCTGTGAACTCCACCGTCAGACAAAAGTCCCATTAAATGAAGTGTAGTACCATTTTTCTTACAAGCAGTCATTGCAGCAACTAACTCCACATTTGCGAAGAAATCGCCATCTTTGATTGATTTTGTAATACGAGTAAGTTCTTGATAGACTACTCTGCCCGCGCCAATATTTGTATGTCCTACTTCAGAGTTGCCCATTTGTCCGTCAGGCAATCCTACGTCAAGTCCAGATGCTCCTATTGATGTTACACTTGCTGTTGCAAATATACGGTCAATGTTAGGGGTTTTTGCAGCCTTGATTGCGTTGCCGTATTCATTCTCGTTAATGCCAAAACCGTCTAATATAATTAATGCTAATGGTTGTTTCATAATATCATCAATCCCCTTCTGATAATTCAAAAAAAGGCACGCACAAGGCGTGCCCTTTATCATTTTATTTAGATGCTGCAGTTATAATCGCTGTGAAATCAACAGCTTTGAGTGATGCTCCACCGATTAGACCACCATCTACATCTGGTTTTGCAAGTAATTCGTCTGCATTTGCAGCGTTCATAGAACCACCATATTGGATAGTCATAGCATCTGCTGCTGCGTTGTCATAGATTTTAGCAACAGTGTTACGAATCACTGCACAAACTTCGTTTGCTTGCTCTGCTGTTGCAGTTTTTCCAGTTCCAATAGCCCATACTGGCTCGTAAGCAATGATGATTTTATCCAAATCTGCTTTGTCAACATTCATAAGTCCAATTTTAGTTTGAAGTGCAACTAGCTCATCTGTAATGCCTTGCTCTCTGTCTTCAAGCATTTCGCCAACGCAAAGTAATACTTTTAGTCCACTAGCAATAGCAGCTTTTGTACGTTTATTAACAGTTACATTCGTTTCAGCAAAATATTGACGACGCTCACTATGTCCGATTACAACATACTCTACGCCCATTTCAACTAGCATATCAGCTGAAATTTCGCCTGTGTATGCACCGTTTTTTTCGAAATGGCAGTTTTGTGCTCCCACTTTAATGTTTGTGCCTTTTGCAAGCTCTACAGCTGTTTGCAAATTAGTGAAAGGAACGCATACTACTACTTCACAGTCAGCACCCTTTACTAGTGGTGCTAATTCATTGATAAGAGCCTTTGTTTCAACTCTTGTGTTGTTCATTTTCCAGTTACCAGCGATAACTGCTTTTCTAAGTGATTTGTTCATTAAAATTTCTCCTTTATTTTGTAGATTAAAGATTGTCCGTTTCCACAAATAAGGGCGAACACCGTTCGCCCTTATCGTATTATTACGTTACCACGCTATACATTTTGTGCTAATGCAAACTCTCGTAACGATCTATCCCCAAAGCTTTAAGCTTTGTCGTTCATAGAAGTAATGCCTGGTAGATCTTTGCCCTCTAGGAATTCGAGAGAAGCGCCACCACCAGTTGAAATATGGCTCATTTTGTCGCCATAACCTAGAATATTTACAGCAGCAGCAGAGTCACCGCCACCGATGATTGTAATAGCATCAGTTTCAGCAAGTGCTTTAGCAACTGCAATGGTACCTTTTGCAAGAATTGGGTTTTCAAATACGCCCATTGGTCCGTTCCAAACAACTGTTTTTGCAGATTTTACAGCCTCAGCAAATAGTACAGCAGTCTTAGGTCCGATGTCAAGTCCCATGTGGTCATCAGGAATTTTGTCAGCATCAACAACTGTTACTTCGATTTCAGCATCAATTGGATTTGGAAAATCCTTTGTAATTGTGCAGTCGATTGGAAGAAGAATCTGAACGCCTTTTTCCTCAGCTTGTTTTAGCATATCTTTGCAGTAGTCAATCTTCTCAGCGTCAAGAAGTGATGTACCAACGCCATAGCCTTTTGCAGCTAGGAATGTGTATGCCATACCGCCACCGATAATTAAAGTGTCAGCTTTAGTCAAAAGATTTTCGATAACTGTAAGTTTATCTGCAACTTTTGCGCCACCAAGAATAGTAACGAATGGTCTCTCTGGATTTGTTACTGCGCCACCAAGATATTTAAGTTCTTTTTCAATTAGGTAGCCAACTGCTGCTTCATCAACAAATTTAACAACGCCAACTGTTGAGCAATGAGCTCTATGAGCTGCGCCAAAAGCATCGTTTACAAACATATCGGCTAATGAGCCAAGCTCTGCACTGAAAGCTTCGCCGTTTTTAGTTTCTTCTGCACGATAACGAGTGTTTTCTAGTAATACAACGTCGCCATCTTTCATTGCTGCAACTGCAGCTTTTGCATTTTCGCCAACAACAGTATCGTCAGCAGCAAAGCAAACTTCTTTGCCTAGTAGTTCTGAAAGTCTTTTTGCAACAGGTGCAAGAGAAAGTTCAGGTTTTGGCTCGCCTTTTGGTTTGCCAAGATGTGAGCAAAGAATAACTTTAGCGTTATCAGCTAAAAGTTTTTTTATTGTTGGAAGGGCTGCAACTATTCTGTTCTCGTCTGTGATTACGCCCGTTTTTAGTGGTACGTTAAAGTCGCAACGTACTAATACTTTTTTGCCAGTAACATTTAAATCGTCAACTGTTTTTTTATTCATTGTATTCATTGTGAATCTTCCTTTCAAACTTACAATTATTTATTGTTATAGATTTAACAATTCACTAAATATTTTAACCTATTTCGTAACATTTTTCAAGTGAATTTTAAAAATATTCTATACTAGTTGTGGTTTCTATTCCTACCTTTTACAATTATCCCAACAACCTTAGGACCTGCGTTAATGGAAATAGATGCTCCAACATAATAATTACCCTCTGCTGGATAGCCAAACTGTTTGTTGCTTTTTTCAAAAAGCTCAACGGCTTCATTCTCCATTAGTCCTTTTACAAGCAGATATGGGGTTTTGGGAACAATCGAATTTTGGGCATATTTTAGCAGTGCTGGAATAATTGCCTTATCCCCTCTTA
>JBAQWI010000356.1:0-7405 GCA_049298835.1 Oscillospiraceae bacterium | reverse complement strand
GTGGTGGTGGCGGCGTAGAATCGAAGCTATCTATAATTCCCCCATGGCTTGCATTGCTCGCTGTTGGGTTTGCAATACTAGTTGCGTTGATTTCTGGATTTTTCCCTGCAAGACGTGCTATGAAGCTGTCTGCGCTAGAGGCAATGAGAACTTAATTATGATAAAAATATAGGGTGGAACTTGCTTCTACCCTATATTTTTACAAATTTTTTAAATAGATTCAAAAAAGTGCTTGACAAACCGACTTGTTGTATTGTATAATAATAAAGCTGTTCGATGACGCGGACACAGTTTATATGGCGAATAGTAACCCATTTAAAGGGCACCATGTGTTTGGAATTTCAGGTGCCAACGTCAACAACCGGGGCGTAGCTCAGTTTGGTAGAGTGCTTGGTTTGGGACCAAGATGCCGCAGGTTCAAGTCCTGTCGCCCCGACCAGTAGGGTTAAACCTACTAGTAATTTGTTAATTAAGTTTTTGAAAAAGTAATCATTTTTATTATAGTGATTGACAAATGCACTTTAATTATGCTATAATCGTCTAGCAAATAATTTTAGTGCTGGTGTAGCTCAGTTGGTAGAGCAGCTGATTTGTAATCAGCAGGTCGGGGGTTCAAATCCGTCCACCAGCTCCAGATATAGTGGACACGATTTATTCGTGTCCCTATAATTTAATAGGGGAGATTTCCCGAGCGGCCAAAGGGGGCAGACTGTAAATCTGTTGCTTTCAGCTTCGATGGTTCGAATCCATCATCTCCCACCACTTTAAAACAATCCACTAAGTTTATTATTACTGATAGACTTAGTGCATTGTTATATAATGAAAAAGATTTAACGTGCATTAAGTGTGTTGCTGGTTAGACAATCATTTGCTATTATGTGCAAACTCTCTCCACTCTATCTTAATTTAATGCCAACCCATTTTTCAACCCGCTTTTTCCGAAAAATGGCTTATTGTCAACAATGTGTCGCTCGTACCTTTGATGTTATCGATTTAACAAACTATTTAGTTCGCAGGTAGTCGTGGCGTTGTTACAAACGTGGCGTAGACGGTTCTCACCCCCGAGGATAGGCTTCCCACTCTTAATACAATGCTTAAATTGTCAAGATACTCCAGTCGAATAAACGAAAGTTTGTCCGACACACAATGCTACTAACATTGTGGATTTATTTAAAAGTCCTTGTGAAAAGAGACCCCTAAAGCAAAATGAAAAGCCTTCAGACAGTGCTACAACACGTATCTGAAAGCTTGACAAGAAGTATAAAACTGTGCTAAAATAGCAACAGAAGTTTTCTCTCATAAGTCTTAAGATGGTGATGCATCTGAAAGGCGGATGCTGACTAGATTGTCGAAGATTTAGTCAGCTGTGAGGGTTACTGAACTTACCCTTTATGCTATTTTACCATATTATGGCGAAGTGTGCAATAGGTAAGAAAAATTATTATATTTTAAGCAGTGCAGTCTTTATTAGGCTGCACTGCTTTTTTATATTTTGACATAATTGAAGGAGACAGAAGATATGGATATATTGATAGGATTTATTGTATTGTTAATTATCTTGATAATCAGCTTACTGATAAAGGTTACACGTTTGAACACTCTTCATAACTCACACTCTAACACTCTTAACCTCATTAACTCTCGTATAGCATACTTACACCAACAAATTAAAACTACAAGCGATGTAATCATCCCTTTGTCGGGCAGAGTTGATTACCTATATAAAGAGATTATAATTTGTAAAAACGAATACGAAGAATTAAAAGATTGCACAAATTATCTTTATCAAGATATTGAAATGTTTCATAATAAGTCAAGCAAAATAAATAACGCACTTGCTGAAAAAGAAAAGCAGGAAAAACTGAACACAGCTCAACGCGATTTAATTGAAAGAGACAATAAACAAAAAGGCAAAGATGGCGAACAACGAATAATTGCTTACCTTAATTCAACAAACACTTTAAACTTCGACACTATTATCTATCAATTAGTACTATCCAACTATAAAACGCCTGATATTGTTTTAATAGGCAGAAGTGGTGTTATAGTTATTGAAGTGAAGAACCATAAAGATGGTATTATATTAGGTGATATCAATCATCAAAAATGGCTGGATATGAGAACAAGATCTGAAGGAAGTAGCACGGTTGTACATACTACTTATGTACAACCTAATTATATAGACCAAGCAAAAGAATACAGCGAGCTAATACACAATGACATTAAAAGCTCATTTAATTACGATGTTCCTATTGATTACTTTGTATTGATTATTGATAACGACCAGCGTACAAATGGTGCTGGTTACAAAAAGCGTGAACATTTATGGTCTATGCTACCCGAAGATAACCGCATTATATACTTAGATCCCAATAATGATAAATCATTAAGTAAAAAATTCAATTCTTACAATTCAAAACTTTTAACAAATGAACAAGTAAAAGAAATTTGTGATAAACTAACCTATAACAATAAGTATGAGAATGTTACTCACTTGGAAAAATAATACCTCTCCCTAAAATAAGTGTAAATGGTAAAAAAGATAGCTTGATTAATTCAAGCTATCTTTTTTGTTTGAATGATATTCTCCAATTATTACTTTGTACCCAATGGGGACAAGGTCGCCCTTAGAAGATCTGTTACACATGCAACTGCTCTTTTAAGGCTTGTTGCAACACACTAGAGAAATTAATGTGTTGTTCCTCAGCTATTGAATTTAGCCATGCTGGTATAGTTAAAGTTTTTTTAATAGCTTTATTGCTATGTTTTCGTTCATATGCCAACATATCAAATTCTATAATTGCAATAAAGCTGTCTTGATTTGCCTTAACTTGATTTGGATTAGATGCTTGTGGTAAAACTTTTTTGCTTTCGTTGTAATCTTCAATACACAAACCTAATGCATCAAATGCCATTGAGTATGCTTCTTCCAAAGTATCACCCTCGGTAACACACTCAGTAAAGTCTGGGAAAGTAACTGAATACCCATCTTGTTCTGATTTGAAAATTGCTGGATAAAATAACTTTTTCATATAAACCTCCTTTTGAAAATGTAAATGTATATCATATGGGTAAGTTGCAGGGCTATTTAAGCCCTGCTTGCTTTAATATACTTTGCTCTGTACCCACTTTTAATGTTTTGTTATGATAAGGAACTGTTACCGCCTTATTAGTTTGGGAGTTTTTATACATTCTATGCGAACCGTTCGCCCGTATGTACTGGAAACCATTGCTTTCTAACAGTTTTATCATTTCCTTAGACGTCATTGGCATAAGATACTCCTTTCTATGTATTAATTATAACACGTATAATACGTATTGTAAAGAGTTTCTTTATAAAGTTTAATACTTTCTTCCGCACTTCGTTTGGACTTTCTCAAAAAGAATATATTTTAAATTTTTAAAAATTAAACATACTATAACTTTAAGTATAACTATAATATATAATAATATTCTCTTCTCTAATTGTATCGTACCTAAGTGGGTCTAGGAAGTGTTAGGGAATAATTTACCCACCCCATAATTCACAAAAATAAAAGAACCGAGCATTTTTTTAATGCTCGGTTTTGTTTTTATAATGCTGATTTTTCTGAACAACTTAATCCCTTTGCGTTTGATCCTACGATAGATTGATAGTACATAAAGTCTATTCTCATAGGAATTAAGAAAATAATGGTTGTTGCTGTTATCGCCAAACTCAGAAAAATTAAAAGATTTGGTTAAGTATAAACGTTGCTGTAGCTCCGCTATTTTTTGTCTTATAGTTGGTTGCGATATCCCAGTAGCATTTGCCATCTTGCTTACGGATGGGCACGCAAACGTGCTGTTACTGCATCTGTTAAGATACACGAATATGCAAAATGCGGACGTGCCTAATTTGAAGTTCAGGTGTCTTCTATCCAGCATGAAGAAGTCACCTGGGACAACAGTAACAGTGTATGCATTTGATACTTTAAAGCCAAACATATTATAGCGTGTTGTTTTAGACACCAACCCCATGCTTTCTAAGCGTTGAATGGAGCTGTGAATAGTTTTGTTGTCTTTGACATTACAACGCTCTGCTATGGTCTTAATCTTGCGTTTAACGCTTTCGTTCTTATAGTCAGATGCTAGTAAGTATAAGTACACATATAAGTCAATTGGCTTTAGTGGGTATTCTCTAACTGCTTTATTTCCAATCTTCTCAAAATTAAATAGTGCGTTTGGTACTTTAATAAAACTATTCATAATGCAGCTCCTTTCAAGGATTTTATATTTGTTTATTTAGCGTGAATGTCTTTATAGTATGCAATAAACTCTTTTTCATTTTTAATTGCAAATTCAACGGCTCTATATACTAAGTAGGAAAGAGAACATCTCATATCCCAGCGTTTATCATCCGCCCAATTCCAAACTTCTAAAGATATCTTGCTATTAACTTGTATACGTTCAGCTGGTGTAGGTCGTATTCTCTCTTTTGTTGTATTTCCCATTCTAAGTTCATCCTTTTTATATTATTTTTACTAGTGTATATCGTATGATTTCGGAAATAGTTTCGAGAATTTCTCTATCAGTGCACTGGGTGTTATGGTTTAGATGGCTACTGACTAACGAGTTGGTAAGTGAAAGTGCTTGACTATTTGATGTTATGTCACTTAAAATAATGTCTCGTTTTTTTATCATGTTCGTAATAAAAATACTCCTTTACTTTTTCTTTGGAAATTCAATGCCAAAGTCGGGGGTAACCATTTTTTATAGCCATTGTT
Source organism: Oscillospiraceae bacterium (assembly GCA_049298835.1). GTDB lineage: Bacteria > Bacillota > Clostridia > Oscillospirales > Ruminococcaceae > Paludihabitans. The sequence goes on along the minus strand of JBAQWI010000356.1, from coordinate 2,660 downwards.
ACATACGCATCATAGGTTGTATTCTTTTTTGATTTGCATCCTTTTAGCAAACATTTTTTTGCTTTTAGTAACGAGATTGCATTTGATTTGGTCAATTTCTTTCCTAGTGATTCAAAGAATTTATTTTCTTTCCACAATCCAAATTTGCATCCCTCTTTGTAGCCTGAACACGAATAACTTTTAGAATTTTCATACACTGCCTTTTTGCAGATAGGGCACGTTCCAATAATATCTCTCTCTTGCTCAAATTTATCAAGCGAAGTATCTGCATTGCTTGAAATAATGTTGTTGAGCTCGTCTGTAATCATTGACACGACGTCTTGCGTTGTGGATGCGGAATTGTATACCGCTTTTAGTTGCTTGCTGAATTGAACCGTTTTGTCCTTGTACAAGTCAATGTGAAGTTTGTCTAGCGTTTCGATTAAATAAATGCCTAATGGTTCAATGGAAAAAGAAGTGTCCTTTTCCGATATGTATAGATTTTTCTTTGCATTTTCAATTATGTTTGTCCTGGTTGCTTCGGTTCCAATTTCCACACCCTCCAGCATTGCTTTGTAATCCTCATCCTCATTTTCGATATCATCTTTTTTAAACGGGTTTTTGAGGAAATTTGATAGTGTTTCAATATTCAGCTTAACAGGAGGTTTGGTTTGTTTTGCTACTGGCTTAAAGTCAACGTTCACTTTGTCCCCAACGTTTAACTTTGGAAGGCTCTGCTCGTCATCAGATTTCTCAGATTGGACAGTAGGCTCTACTTTCAAATAGCCTAGCTGCTCGATTACGTCACCTTTAATTGAGAATGTTTCATCGCCACATTTTAGATCCATTATTGTTCGAGAAATCAAAGTTTCTTCTTCATAAAAATTAGCCATAAATCGGTTTTTAATGGTGTTATATACGTCCAATTCACTAGCTTTCACAACACCATCCCCTGGTACTTTAACGGTAGGGATAATTGCACTGTGACTTTCAATTTTGCTATCATCAAAGATAGTCTTTTTATCCTTGAACACCAAAACGTTTTCTGCTGTAGATAATGCTAAAATAATACTTTGCACCTTGTCTTTTTCACCTGTTGCTAGATATTCCGTATTGGTGCGTGGATAGGTCACATAACCCTGTTCGTAAAGCTTTTGTATGGTTGCAAGGCTATCAACCATTGTCATTTTAAACTTCTTAGATAAGTAGTTTTGTAGCTTTGACAGTGAGAACAATTTACCAGGGGATTTCTTAACTGTTTTTGTTTCAAGATTAGTGACTGCTGCACCACTATCGTTTAAAGTTTTGGCAAGTTCTACAGTATAAAACTCTGCAAACAAAGTAAATTTGCTTAATGAGAACATGTTGAGCATGCTTGTTATAACATCCTTTTTATGGCAAAAATGTGTTGTATTATGTATTGGAAAATGGTATAATATCGATAATAAAGCCAATAAAAAAATAATATTGTGATTTTATAAATAATATAAATGTAGTTCAAACATTTGAGAGGAAATGAATTATGATACGGGAAAACCAAAGGACGTTAAATAAATTAAACATAATAACTGATGTAGCTATTATGTTTTTTTCCATGATAATTGCTTATTTAATACGTTTTTATATATTTCAAGTGGATACAGATTATATAAAACTTACACAATATATTAAATTTACTGTTTTTATAATTCCAATTCAGTTAATTGTTTATTTGTTTTTTGATTTATATGGTTCATTTCGTTCTAAAGTTTTTTCAAAAGAATGTATTGTGTTAGTTAAAGCAAATACTATTTTAACAGTCATAATTTTATCTGGACTATTTGTTTTTAAAATTATAGACATCTCTCGTTGGCTCATTGTTGGATTTTATTTTGTTAGTTCGTTTTTAATTATTTCTAAACGATTCATATTAAGACGTACTCTATCTAAAATTCGGTCACGTGGTTTAAATTTAAAGAAAGTAATTATTATTGGTTCTGGTGAAATAGCAAGTGATTATTTGCGAATAATTCAGGAGAAGAAAGAATTTGGTTACAACTACTTGGGTTTTGTATCGGATGACAACCTTTTAGAGGGCAACTGCCTCGGTGATTACAAGGATTTAGAAAATATTTTTAAATTTCATAAACCTGATGAGGTTATTTGTGCAGTTGATATTAAAGATGCGAATCAACTAGAGAATATTGTTTATGCCTGTGAGAAAACTGGAACAAAAATATCTATAATTCCATTCTGTTATAAATACATTCCTGCTCAACCTTATATTGATCAAATTGAAAACATGCCACTTATTAATTTAAGAAGGATTCCTCTTGATAATATTGCAAATGCATTAATGAAACGCACACTTGATATTGTTGGGTCATTACTTTTAATTGTTTTAACTAGTCCAGTGATGTTGATAACTTCTTTGATAATTAAGATGACATCAAAAGGACCAATTATTTTTAAGCAACAGCGTGTAGGACTAAATAAAAAATTGTTTACAATGTACAAGTTTCGTTCAATGGCAGTAAATACTTCACAAGATACTGCATGGAGCACAAACAATGATCCAAGAAAAACAAGGTTTGGATCATTCATTCGAAAGTTTTCAATTGACGAATTACCACAGTTTTTTAGTGTATTAAAAGGTGATATGAGTCTAGTTGGTCCACGTCCAGAAATACAGCACTTTGTTG
>JBAQWI010000355.1:0-1567 GCA_049298835.1 Oscillospiraceae bacterium | reverse complement strand
GTGCCCATCGAGGACTTGATGGAATAGGATAGCCCTCTGACCCTACGCTAATTTTTTCTATCAGTTTGGGGTTATTGTTTTTTATATCAGATAAATATATCCCTTCTATTGTCTTGAAAACCAAACTCCTGCAATCTGAAGAGACGTTTACTTCGAGGGTATCAACAGGGAATTTGATTTCGTCAACTAATTTCATAGAACTGATATTAAAGACGAAAAGCCTATCTATGACCTCCAGTCCTATATTTCCCTTACCAGCTTTCTTTATTTGATTGCTATCTGAATCTCCCTGGAATTCACCATTATAAAGCAACCTTTTGGTATTATTTGGGATATTATAAACATATAACCTTTTTAGTTCCCTGACACTACCATCGCTATCATCTAGTTTTTCCAGTATTACCAATAAGCTATCTTCGCCTAACCAATGTATAGATTCAATATCGAAACCGGTGTCTAATTGGAAAGGTATTTTATCAGTAATATATTTATTAATAATCTCTGAATAGTTTGCTTGGCCCTTACTAGTTTTATAATTGCTGGCAGAATGTTGTAGCTCCTTTGATAAAATCCAAATGCAGATTGTTATAAGCACCAAGACTGAACATACAACTCTTTTTTTCATTAGGATGCTCCTTTTTAAATGGTAAACAGGGGTGTTACCCTGTTTACCTACTAAAATTTGTTCCTATAAATATTGTGGCTTAGCCACCATTATTATACCAGCACATATAGTTATATGGGTTAATACATGTCAGCGTAAGTTCACGACCAGAATGAATACTTGTGCAGTTGCTATGATTACAAACTTGAATATGAACATGAGCATCGCCTGTACTCTGTGTACCTATTTCTTGATTATATGATATTTGACTACCAACCCTAATGTTTATGGGGATGCTGCTTAAATGTTGATAATTAGTTGTTATTCCGAGATTCGAATCATAAACATTTAAGGTATTCGAAGTGCGCAATGTTACAATACCTTGTGATAATGAACGAACATTACGGCCATTGTTAGGAATGCTCTGCAAATCAACACCCTCATGACACCAAGTAGGATTAGCATCTTCTCCCCATTCTCCCCATAAATAATATGACCATCTAAGATTGTTAGTGTTGGTTTGATTAAAAAGATCTTGTGCTGCCGCTTTGGATTGAATTACATATATCCAAATGTTATCGACGTTGACATTTGGATGGAACCACTCATTAGTTCCTCCGTTATCGGGTACTTGAGCTACACAATTGTATCCTGCAGGAGGTGTACTCCTTGTAAGATTATTTGACCCCAACGGTATAGCCGTATTCCCTAATTTATCTCGTATTTTAGTTGCGTCTAGAACAGCTATTTCTTCAAGCATATAACCCATATCCATAAGAGCATCAATTTGTTGTTCAGTAAGACCTTTTGCTTTAATAAGACCCTTTATCTCCTCGGAAACTATGTTGTTAACGTATAATTGTTTTTCTTTTGTAAAATAGGTAGAATCTTGAGTGGCATCAGAACTGAGTACTTCACGAACCTTTTCCATAGTTATATTGTTAATTTCTTTTTCACTTAGAC
>JBAQWI010000354.1:0-8219 GCA_049298835.1 Oscillospiraceae bacterium | reverse complement strand
AGAAAGATCAGCAGCACCTCTAAATGAGCCATCTCCACCTATAACAACAATTCCACAAATATTAGCATCTACACAAGTTTCTTTTGCTTTCAATACGCCTTCCATTTCTTTAAATTCAAGACATCTTGCAGTATAAAGAACAGTACCACCACGATGAATAATATCTGAAACTGAACGTAAATTCATTTCAACTAATTCTCCATGAATAAGTCCGTTGTATCCTCTTTTAATGCCAATTACCCTAAAACCCTTTTTAATTGCTGTTCTAACAACAGCTCTTACTGCAGCATTCATTCCTGGCGCGTCACCACCACTTGTTAAAACCCCTATTGTTTTTTGTTCCATAATGAAAAAAGCCTCCTAAATTATATCAATAAATTTATTATTTTGTTATTATACATTTTTTATTTTACTCGAATATTGCCAGAAGTCAATGAAAAAACATTAAATTATCTATTTTGCAACTATATTACTAGTATTAATAAAAGATTTTAGTTCTTTTAACAAGTTGTTTGATAGATAAACCCCATTACCTTTAAGGTTAAGTGTTTTTTTCGTATCCATAAAGTGAAAAAAAACTTCACAATCCCCTTTGTTTTTTGAAAGCAATTCCAGTGTCTTTTGTACCTTTTCATCATTCTGTGAATCAAACTTAATATATAGCTTTAATAGCTTATCATCTACAACGATTTTTGCACAATCTACAACTACTTCACAGAGTAATTTAGGTGGCTCATCTTCTTTTATAGAAATTTTTCCAGTAATGATTAGAATTTTCTCACCCGAAAAAACGGATGAGTTTCTCTCATATATGTTTGGAAAAATAACTACTTCTATACTACCAGACTTATCCTCAACAGTCAAAAATGCCATAAGTGCTTTTGTCCTAGTGGTCAACGTCTTTTTTGATTGCACAGTACAGAGTACCTTTACAATATCACCATCTTTGTAGCCTGCAATATCATCAACACTTCCTAGTATTTCCGAAATAGGTATAATTTTACCTACTGATTTTGGAAAATTTACTCCGTCAAGAGGATGCCCCGAAAGATAAAGCCCTGTAACTTCCTTTTCCATCAGTATTCTATCATTAAAGCTAAAATCGTCACATTTTTTTATAATATGCTCTGGTTTTTTTACATTTTGAGTACCGAATAAATCAAGTTGTCCTATAATATTTCGTCTAGCAGTATCATCAACAAAGTCAACAATATTTTCATATGAACGAATCATTTCCATTCGATTACTGGGAAAACAATCAAATGCACCACATTTAATCAAACTTTCAATTGCACGCTTATTTATATCTTTCCCATTCATTCTCTCAATAAAATCATCAAGGGAAGAAAAATTTCCATTTTGGTTTCGTTCTCTAATAATATTTTCAATTGTGCCTCGACCTAAATTTTTCACAGCAAGCAACCCGAAATTTAACTTATCACCGTCAGCTGTAAAACCAACATAACTTGAGTTTATAGATGGTGGAGAGATTTCAATTCCCTGTGCACTACACTCGGCAATATATTCAATCACCTTATCTGTATTACCAAGCACACTTGTAAGCAATGCCGCCATATACTCTCTTTTGTAGTGGCATTTTAAATATGCGGTCTGATATGAAACATACGCATACGCAGCTGCATGAGACTTATTAAACGCATATGCAGCAAAGCTTGACATTTCATCAAAAATTATGTTTGCAATTTTTTCACTAACTCCGTTTGTGACAGCTCCCACACATTCAGTAGAGCCATCTTCATTTAACTTTCCATGGATAAAGTTATGGCGTTCCTTTTCCATAACATCTGCTTTTTTCTTAGACATTGCACGTCTAACTAAATCAGCACGACCGTATGAATAGCCTGCAAGTTGTCGACAAATCTGCATTACCTGCTCTTGATATACAATACAGCCATATGTAACGTCAAGAATAGGTTTTAATAATTCATGCTTATAAGTTACATTTTTAGGGTTATGCCTGTTTTTAATATACTTTGGAATTGACTCCATAGGACCCGGGCGATAAAGGGAAATAACTGCAATAATATCCTCTATGCTGTCTGGTTTCAGTTGAGTAAGCACTCGTTTCATACCTGCTGACTCAAACTGGAACACACCCTGTGTATCGCCGTTAGAGAACATCTCATAAACTAGCTTATCATCAATTGGCATATTTTCAATTGAAAAATCGGGATTAATTTTCTTAATCTCTTTTTCGCATTGATCTATAACGGTAAGATTTCTAAGCCCTAGAAAATCCATTTTAAGAAGCCCAAGCTCTTCTAACGTTGTCATTGTGTATTGTGTTACAATTGCTTCGTCATTTTTTTGAAGCGGAACATAGAAGCTTGCCGCTTCCCTAGTAATTACAACACCAGCGGCATGGGTCGAGGCATGGCGTGGCATACCCTCAAGCTTTATAGCCATATCAATAAGCTCATGGCAAGCTTTATCAGTATCGTATGTTGTTTTAAGGTCCTTTGATATTATAAGAGCCTTTTCTATTGTAATGTTAGGTTCTGTTGGGACTAGCTTTGCAATAACATCTACGTTTTGATATGGCATACCTAGTGCTCGTCCAACGTCACGGATTGCACCTTTTGCCGCCATTGTTCCAAAGGTAATAATCTGTGCTACATGGTCACTTCCATATTTCCTTACTACATAGTCAATAACCATTTGACGTTTTTCAACACAAAAGTCAATATCAAAGTCAGGCATACTAATACGTTCTGGATTTAAAAATCGCTCGAAAAGTAAATTATACTTCATAGGATCAATTCCTGTAATCCCGATACAATAAGCACACAAGCTACCTGCCCCCGAACCACGTCCAGGTCCTACAGGAATATCATTTTGTTTTGCATAGCGAATAAAATCCCACACAATTAAGAAGTAATCAACATACCCCATTTTTATAATTACAGACATCTCATATTCAAGCCTATCTTTAATTTCGTTAGTAATGTTTTCGCCATATCGTTTTTGTAAACCTTTATAGCATAGATTTTTAAAGTATTCAGCATTATCCTCTACGTTTGGAATAACAAATAGCGGTAGCTTGGTTACACCAAATTCAAAATCAAAGTTGCATTGCTCTGCTATTTTAACAGTATTTTCAATTGCATTATCAAATCCGCCAAATCGCTCCTTCATCTCATCATATGACTTAACGTAAAACTCATCTGTAGGAAGTTCTAATGCATTTTTATCACCATAGACAACGTTAGTTTGTATACACATTAAGACAGCTTGTGCCTTTGAGTCAGCTTTATCAATATAGTGACAGTCGTTTGTACAGACCAGCTGTATACCATTTTCCCTTGAAAGTTTTGCCAAAAGTGGTAAAATTCTTTTCTGCTCGGGTATATCATGGTCTTGAATTTCTATATAATAATTTCCACTGCCAAAGGTACTTTTATAATACAATGCAGTTTCCACAGCTTTTTCATAATCATTAGCCATTAACGCCTGTGGTATCTCACCAGCAAGACAGGCTGAAATACATATTAATCCCTCACTATATTTACAAAGCAATTCCCTGTCGACTCTCGGTTTGTTGTAAAACCCGTCAATATATCCGTCTGAAACTAACTTTATTAGATTTTGATATCCTGTTGCATTTTTGCACAACAAAATAAGATGGTTTGAAAAATCCATTTTATGTACTTTATCAAAACGGGAACGGTTTGCAACATAAACCTCGCAACCGATAATTGGTTTTATTCCCTCTTTTTTGCAAGCCTTATAGAAATCAACAGCACCATACATATTACCATGGTCGGTAATGGCTACGGCACTTTGACCCATATCTTTAATTTTTTTTACAAGCCTTTTTATAACGCAAGCACCGTCTAACAGGCTATATTCAGTATGTAAATGCAGATGAACGAAATCTTCCATAGTTTTAAGCATAATTTTCCATTCATATTATACTTCTTACAATATGAATAAAACAATTCATATGCCCTCTACCACCTTTCATTATAAATTTAGTTTAGACTCAGCATTATATCTTATGTAATCTAGTCCTCAAGATTGTCGGCTATTTCTATAATCTTTTTAAGCCTGTGATTAAGTCCACTGCGACTAATTGTATTCCCACTAAGCAAGCAAAGTTCCCTAAGTGATGCCTCTGGGTTCATAAGTCGCATGATTGCGATATCTTGAAGTTGAATTGGCAATGCATCAAAACCGATAGTTTCCTTTATCATAGTGATTTTTTCTATCTGTCCCATAGAAGCATTTACTGTTTTACCAATGTTTGCGGTCTCGCAATTCGTCACACGATTCACTTGGTTCCTGAGTTCTTTTTCAATTTTAAGATTCATTAAATTGATAGAGGATTTCATTGCTCCAAGATAGGTAAGCATATCCTCAATTTGATTACTCTCTTTTATATAAAGTACAAAGTTTTTATTTCTGAAAGTCTTTTTAAACTCAATTCCTATACTTGTAAGGATTTCTAAAATTTGATTGCAAATTCTCTCACTTGACAGGCTGAATTCAAAGTGATACTCATTTTGAGGGTTGATCATTGTTCCACAGATTAGGTATACACCACGCAAAAAAGCGATTTTACAACAGGTTTTCTCTATATAGGTTTCATTAATGGTATGTTTATATTCAATCGAGTTAAAAAAATATGATATTATTTTGTCAACGTCATTTTTATCATCAATTGATATTGTATATAAGGGTCTTTTTGTGCGATTTCTTATATTTGGACTCTTGACTGTAACAATAGTTCCAGTCAAGTCAATTAAGGAAGCTGTAAAAAAATCAACAACACCCTTGTTTTCGATATTTAGGGTAATGGAATCTTCTTTTATTCCACGACAGCACATAAGCATACCGTAAATCATTGCACGTTGACAGGATTTACAAGAGAGCTTGGCGTTGCAAATCTCATTTTTTATTTCTTGTGAAAAAGTCATTACTACCTCCCCCATTTGGAGCTTACGGTTTTAATATATCCCTATGATTAACAGCAACCTTTTTACCTTGCTCACTTAAATGAGCATACAATTTTTCAGCAAAGGTAACTGAACGATGTTTACCACCAGTACAGCCGATTGAAATGGTAAGTTGACTTTTACCCTCACTCAAATAAAGTGGAATTAAAAAATTAATTAAATCCTTAAGCTTAGCCAAAAGTTCGACAGATTGTGGCCATGCCATAACATATTCGTTAACGTCTGCATCAAGTCCTGTTTTGTATTTTAGGTCGTCAATGTAAAATGGATTAGGTAGACATCTTACATCAAACACTAAGTCTGCTTCAGATGGTGCTCCATATTTAAAGCCAAACGACATGCAGTTAATTAGCATACTATTTGATATATTATCAAGAAAAATATTCCCGATGCGCTCTTTTAATTGCATTGCTGAAAGATTGGTTGTATCTATAATATAATCTGCTCTTTCCCTAGCCTGCATTAAAAGCTCACGTTCGGTTATAATAGCTTTTTCAACAGAAACATCGGCATTATCTATAAGTGGATGCTTTCTACGTGTCTCTTTATAGCGTCTCATCAACACTTGACTGTTACAATCTAAAAACAGCAACTTAAAGTTAATGTTAAGACCTTTAATTAAATCTAATTCTGCTATAAAGTCATTAAACATTTCCCCACCACGAACGTCAGTAACAACAGCAACTTTTGCAAGCTTTCCCTCAGATTGTAAGGCAATTTCTGCAAATCTTGAAATAAGTTTTGGCGGCATGTTGTCTATACAAAAAAAACCAATATCTTCAAGCGCATCAACTGCCCTTGATTTTCCTGCCCCAGAAAGTCCAGTTACAATTAAAAAATCCATACAATTTCCCCAATCTCCCATATTTTTCTATAATCCTAAAGTTTTTACTTCACATTCAAGTTCTATCCCCTTTTTTTCAAGGACAACTGATTTCACATGAGCTACAAGCTCTAAAACATCTTTACAAGTCGCCTTTTTAACGTTTATGATAAACCCCGAATGTTTTGTACTAACCTCTGCACCACCAATGCGACAACCCTTTAGTCCACATTCTTCAATCAGTGCTGAGGCATAACCATTTAATGGCCTCTTAAATGTGCTACCACAACTAGGATATTCAAGTGGCTGTTTAGTCTTTCTTCGAGTGATATAATCATCCATTTTTTCTTTAATGGACGACTGTTCCGCTTTACTCATTTTAAACATCACTGACATAATTAACAACTTTTTATCTGTAAAGAAACTGTGACGATAGGACATATCCATTCCCAAAACATCCATTTCCTCAAGCTTGCCGTCTTCGTTTATATATTTGCAGGACTTTATAGCATCTTTAAATTCACCGCCGTAAGCACCGGCATTCATATACACTCCACCGCCAACACTACCTGGAATCCCCCATGCAAATTCCAAACCAGATAACGAGTTTTCAAATGCAAATTTACAAAGATTTGCAACTGTAACTCCGGCGTAGCATTCAATCAGATTTTCATCAATTAGTACAATTTCATTAAGGTTAGAGGTTAAAATAATCATTCCTCTATACCCATTATCGGAAATCAACATATTAGAGCCATTCCCAATAATATAATAGTTAACATTTTCATCATTGGCAATATTAATTGTACAAACAAATTCTGTAAAGTTTTTAGGCTTTACAAGATAATCGGCATTGCCTCCAATTTTAAAGCTTGTATATTCAGATATATTTATATTAGTTTGGACAAATATATTGCAATCCTCTAACTTTGTAACAACATTTTTCTTATTCAAAGCTACACTCCTTAGGGTAAAATTTATTGCATACTATTATTTACATTATACTTCATTTTCAATAAAATCGCAAACCATAATTTATATTGTATTGCATTTTAATTTTAACACTGCTATCATAAATATATTACATTTCAAATACTATATGACTATGCAGGGAGAATCCATGTTTATTTATTCGGATACAAATAAGAGATATCATACATTTGATTATCACCTAAAACATAAATTTAGTTCAAAAGTATTCAAGGTGTCACTAAACGCTGGGTTTACCTGCCCAAATATTGATGGCTCAAAAGGTTATGGCGGTTGCACCTACTGTTCCTCATTGGGTAGTGGAGATTTTGGTGGCTCACCTAATTTATCATTGAAAGACCAGTTTGATGAGATAAAGAGTAATGTCCACAACAAGTGGCCTGATGCAAAATATATTGCCTATTTTCAAGCTAATACAAACACCTATGCACCGATTGAAACTCTAAAACTTATATTTGAAGAAGTACTCACCTATAAAAATGTTGTTGGTATTAGCATTGCTACAAGAGCTGACTGCATACCTGATGAGGTTGCAGATTATCTTATGGATTTAAGCAAGAGAACTTTTCTTATAGTTGAACTTGGCTTGCAGACTATAAACGATGACATAGGTGAAAAAATAAACCGATGTCATTCTTATGGTGACTTCCTGACTGGTTTTAATAAACTTAAGTCTAGAGATATCAACGTGTGTGTCCACATTATAAATGGACTACCAAATGAGACAAAAGAAATGATGTTAGACACCATTAATGCAGTGGCAAAGCTTAATGTGCATAGTGTAAAGCTACATCTTTTACACGTGATTAAAGGAACTAAAATGGCTGAACAATACCAAAATAATGAGTTCGAATTATTATCACTCGAAAATTATATAAATATTATTTGTGATCAAATCGAACGATTACCTAAGGAGGTAGTTATTCAACGCATCACCGGTGATGGTGATAAAAATACGCTTATCGGCCCATTATGGAGCACAAATAAGCTTGTTGTTATGAATTCAATCGACAAAGAATTGGTAAGAAGAAACAGCTATCAAGGAATAAAATTTAATAATGTATAGGGATTTACCTTTTTAAAACAATAGTGCTATGCTATTTTTTAGAAAGGTAATTTTTCATGTCATTAACCACAAAAGAGCTATCAAAAATTTAATATCAAGTCAGTTTAAAGCTATTTTAATAAAAAACACAAGATTTATCGACTATTTTAACTATTATCCATTATTGTAGTTTGTACCTTTCTTAGACTAACCACGTAATCAACGTACAGCATGATAGACCGTATGATATAAAATATTATATTGTGTGGATAACAAAATACAGGAAGCCCGTAATCATAGAAAAAATAGCACAACAAACGCGAGAAATCATTCGGATGGTGTGCTTGAGCAATGATGTGCAAATATTAGCAGGGCATGTGGGGAA
>JBAQWI010000353.1:0-14906 GCA_049298835.1 Oscillospiraceae bacterium | reverse complement strand
TCATATATGTGGCTGTTCCAATAACTGCACCAGCAGTAAGACCTTTAACAACAGAGCTAATAGTACTATTTTTCATATCACAAACATCCTTTCAAATTTTAATATTCATTTAACCCAATCTTATTATTGCCCAATAAAAACTTATTAATTATCTACATATCACATAATTTTGAGTTAATTTTGGTGTGAAATTTATGCAATTTAATTAATTGTAGTTTTTAAAAAAAATTAAAAATAAAAATCTATGTCAAAACTACTTAATTGTGGTAAAATACAGTTATAAGAGTCATGTATTATAAACAAAAACACAGATGCTAACAACTGTTTTTTGTATTTTGCATAAAATAAATATATAAGGTAGAATGATTTTATGATTTGATACCTTGTTTGGAGGAAGCTATGGCCAATTTTACAAAGAGTGTTGCGGCAATCCATGATTTATCAGGGTTTGGACGTTGTTCGTTGTCGGTAATTTCGCCAATTTTATCTGTTATGGGAATTCAAACGGTGGCAGTACCAACTGCGGTACTTTCAACCCACACAGGAGGATTTGGCGAGGTTGTCTTAGAAGATCTTACCGACTATATCGAAAAGGCGTTAGAGCACTATAAAAGGATAAACCTCTCATTCGATTGTATTTACACAGGATTTTTAGGCTCTAGGGAGCAGATTAATCACTGCCTAAACTTCATAAACACCTACAAAAATGCGCTTGTTGTTGTCGACCCAGTTATGGGCGATAATGGAAGAGCATATAAAACCTATACCAAAAAGATGTGCGATTCGGTAGTTGATCTAGTTCGTGAGGCAGATTTGATTACCCCTAACAAAACTGAAATGTTTATTCTGTTAAAAAAAGACTATAACCCTGCACCGCTGACTCATCAAGAGGCAAAAAGCAATCTGCTTAAGCTTTCCGAGCTTGGTCCATCGAGGGTTATCGTTACAGGGGTTGAACTTGCTGATATGACAATTAGCAACATTGCCTATGACAGAGATACCAATGCATTTTGGCGTGTTATTTGTAGCTATGTTCCTAAAAGTTATCCTGGAACAGGCGACATTTTCGCAAGCATCGTAGTAGGTTCTATTTTGGGTGGTGACAGTCTTGCAATTGCAATGGAACGTGCGACACGCTTTTTGGAGCTTACCATAAAGACTACATACAGTTATGGTTCTGACCCAAAAGAAGGCGTAATGCTTGAAAAAAATCTTGCATGGCTGACAAAATCCCATTCACTCAACGGATATCAAAGCATATAATGCAAGGGGCTGTTTGTATTTATGAATATCTCCTAATGAAATTGAGGGATTAATATGTCTAACACAGTAAAAAAATTCACCATCTATGACATGGCGGTGATCGGAGTTATGGCAGCGATATGTTTTGTTGTTACATACTTTATCAAAATTGAATTTCCAACACCAGCGGGTCCAGTTATGCTAAAACTTGCCAATGCGTTTTGCTTGCTTGCAGGAATGCTGTTTGGTGGAGTTCGTGGCGGTCTTGCGGCGGGAATTGGTTCCATGCTTTATGATTTGATGGATCCAAAATATATCACAGATGCACCTTTTACGCTAATTCGATTCTTTTTAATGGCGTTTATTTGTGGCATTATTTGCTTTTCAAAAATGGATAAAGGAAATCAAACACTTCGTAATATTATTGGAGCAACTGCTGGCTCATTGTTTTCGGTAGCGTTTTATTTTACCCAAAGTATCATAAAACAACTATTATTGGGGCAACCTTTTAATGTTGCAATTTTAAATATTATTCCCAAAATGGGAACTTCTCTGATAAATGCAGTGATTGCAGTTGTAATTGCAAGTTTGCTTGCGCCAATATTAAAAAATGCTCTAAAAAGGGCTGGATTATACCAAAAGATAAATGTAAAATGCTAATTAAGTAATATTTTTGTGCAAAATGCAAAAATTGGGTTGACATATTTGTGAATATGGGGTATAATAATGATAAATTATGGCACTGGTGGAATATAATTTATGAGTATTAACCCTATTTTTGCAAAGTACTCTCAAAAAAATGACGCTTCTTTGCTCAAACTATATCGGGATGGTGACCAAGTGGCTTGTGCCGCTTTACTTGCAAAGTATGCGAGCGTTGTCAATAAACGCATATCCAATTATTCTATCAAAGGTGTCGACAATGACGATTTGAAACAAGAAGCTTTCATGGGATTGCTTAGTGCAATTCGTAGTTTTGATGAAAGCAAAAAAGCCAGTTTTTTTACATATGCTAATCACTGCATAACTAATCGGCTAAAAAATTTGCTTGCAGCTGCGTTAACCAATAAATCAACTATTTACAATAAATCTATTTCATTTGATGAAATGGAAGACGATATTGTTAGTGACAATTATGTTCAAAGTCCTGAGTTGATATTCATACAAAATGAAGGGTATTCTGCTTTAGTTGACTTAATTGAACAGCATTTATCCAAATCCGAAAAAGACGTATTGTTTTTATATTTGAGTGGCTGTGAGTATTCTACAGTTGCCAAAAAGCTTGATTTTTCTCAAAAAGCTGTAGACAATGCTCTGCAACGTGCAAGAAGAAAGCTTAAAGTTGTTTTAAACAATTTGTAATCTTGTTCCCAAACGGCTTGTGCCGTTAATATAAGCCCAGTTAGCTTAATTCCTAGAGCGTTGTTATTCAAAGGTGATGGTGCAAATCCGTCAACGGGCAAATTTAATTAATTCTAAGCGAGGTATTTAAAACATGTATCAAGACAAAACCCTAATTTGTAAAGACTGTGGCGCTGAATTTATTTTTACTGCTGGTGAGCAAGAATTCTACGCTGAAAAAGGCTTCGAGAACGAGCCACAAAGATGTAAAGATTGCCGTAGCACTCGCAAAAACAACATGAGAGCTCAAAAGGAAATGTTTACTGCACAATGTGCTTCATGCGGAGCAGAAGCAAAGGTTCCTTTCAGACCTAGAGAAGACAGACCTGTATATTGCAGCGAATGTTTTGCTAAGATGAAAGACGAATAAGCTTTACAAAATATACAAAGCCTGTTGATTTTATAGTCAACAGGCTTTTATAGTATATGTATATGTGAAAGGTTAGTGATTGTATGTTATTTTGGGGTCGTAAAGAAGTTTATATGGGCAAACTTAGCGGTTTTACTAAGTCAAGCAGTATCCTCGCGCAGAACAAAATTAAATATGAGTATAGGGTAATAAACCGTAATTCTGCCCAACTAAGGCTGACTAGAAGCACTATAGGTGGAATTGGAGAGTCTATTGAAAATAACATATATTATCTATATGTTCACAAAAATGACTATGACAATGCATTGTTTTTACTACATTCTTGACTTTCTCACTCTAAAGCGATAAAATTAGGAATAACAATACTATAAATCGACAGGAGATTACACATGAGAAGTGATTTAATAAAAGCAGGACCAACAAGAACACCACACCGTTCGTTGCTGAAATCTTTGGGTATTACAGATGCAGAGATGAAACGGCCATTTATTGCGGTTGTAAATTCAAAAAGTGACTATATTCCGGGGCATATGAACCTGGATAAAATCAGTGAGGCAGTGAAAGCAGGTATCAGAAATGCAGGTGGCGTTCCTTTTGAATTTAACACAATCGGAGTTTGTGACGGGCTTGCTATGAACCATACAGGAATGAAATATTCGCTTTGTTCTCGTGAGCTTATCGCTGATAGCATTGAAATTATGCTGATTGCGCACCCCCTTGATGCTGTTGTATTTATACCAAACTGCGATAAAATTGTACCTGGTATGTTGATGGCTGCTGCAAGATTAAATTTGCCATCTATCTTTATCAGCGGGGGACCGATGCTTTCAGGCAAGGTTCTTGGAAAAAACGTTGCCTATGTGGAAGGGTTTGAGGCAGTTGGTGCACACTCTGCTGGCAAAATAACTGAGGCGGATTTGTATCAATTTGAGGAAAATTCCTGTCCGACTTGTGGTTCTTGTGCAGGTATGTACACAGCTAACTCGATGAACTGTTTGACCGAAGCAATTGGAATGACACTGCAAGGGAGTGGTACAATTCCGGCGGTTTATTCTGCTAGAATGCGTCTTGCCAAAGAAACTGGCGAAAAGATTATGGAGCTTTTGAACGACAATATTCGTCCACTTGATATATTGACTAAAAAAGGGTTTGAGAATGCACTTTGCTGTGATATGGCACTTGGCTGTTCGACCAATACGGTGTTGCATCTTCTTGCAATTGCTCATGCGGCTAATGTCAAAGTAGACCTTGACATGATTGATGCAATCGGACAAAAAACTCCACAGCTTTGCAAGCTAAACCCTGCAAGTGATGTGTTTATCGAGGACTTAAACGCAATGGGTGGCATACAGTCTGTAATGAAAGAACTTGCAAAAACAGGTAACATTAACCTAGACGCAATCACGGTAACAGGCACACAAGAGCAGAGAATGGCAAACGCACGAACTGCTGACGGTGTAGTGATACATACAATCGAAGAACCTATCAGAAAAGATGGTGGAATTGCCGTTTTAAAGGGCAATCTATCACCAGACGGTGCGGTAGTAAAACAGGGTGCTGTTGCTCCTGAGATGATGGATCATACAGGCAGAGCTAGAGTATTTGACTGTGAAGAGGATGCTGTTGAGGCAATTCTAGGTGGTAAAATTGTTGCTGGTGATGTAATTGTTATTCGCTATGAGGGTCCAAAAGGTGGTCCTGGTATGCGAGAGATGCTAGCCCCAACTGCAAGCCTTGCAGGAATAGGACTTGATAAGCAGGTAGCGTTGTTAACCGATGGGCGTTTTTCTGGTGCAACTAGGGGTGCGGCAGTTGGCCACATATCTCCAGAAGCGGCCGAGGGTGGAGCAATTGGACTTGTTAATGAGGGCGATATCATCCATATTGATATTAAAAATCGAAAGATAGAGCTTTTGGTATCCGATGACGAGCTTGCAAAACGCAAAGAAAATTTTGTTCCAAAAACCAAGGAACTTACTGGATATATAAAGAGATATGCAAGCCTTGTTTCATCAGGATCAACAGGAGCAGTGTTTCGATAGGCAATACTTTGAAAAGATAGGTTGACTTTCTATTTTGGTGCTTTTGAAATTTATTTAAAAGTTCCTATTTACAAACAAATAAAATTGTTGTATAATTAATAGAAATTGAATGACCTTTAAGATTAGTCCTGTGAGGCTGACAAGGTTTATGCTTTAAACAATAATGAACGCCAATGGTGTAATAATATACCATAGGTGAATAATAAAGTATATTAAACCAAGCTGTCAGCGAAGATAGCTTGGTTTTTTTGTTTGTAAAAATAAAAATTTATATAGTGGAGGTAATCACGTGACGGTAAAAACTCTTATATTAGATGGCAAGGCAATGAATCGTGCAATTGCTAGAATTTCTTATGAGATTATTGAGCATAACAAAGGTGTGGATAATATTTGCATCATTGGCATTCTTTCTCGAGGTGTAGAAATTGCAAATCGCATAGCAGAAAAAATATTTGAAGTTGAAAATAAGCAAGTTGAGGTCGGTAATTTAGATATCACTTCCTATCGTGATGATAAAAAAGTAAAAAACCATATTGATCAGTCTCAAATTGATTTTTCAATCGAGAATAAAAAAGTGATTTTGGTAGATGATGTAATATTCACAGGAAGAAGCGTAAGGGCGGCAATTGACGCTCTAATGGCAAGAGGCAGACCGCTAAAAATTGAACTTGCAGTACTTGTTGACAGAGGTCACAGAGATTTACCTATCAGAGCAGATTTTGTCGGAAAAAATTTGCCTACATCTAAGGATGAAAAGGTAAAGGTAATGGTATCACCAAGGGATGGAGAAGATAAGGTTATCATACTGAAGGAGGAAAACTAATGACACTAGTATTAATCCGAAATGGCTATGTAATCGACCCGTCACAAGGAATGGACGGGATAGCAGATGTAATGATAAAAGATGGCAAAATTGCAAAAATTGAGCCGAATATAACCGACAGGGTTGATCGTGTAATTGAGGCAAAGGGACTAACCGTTATGCCGGGACTAATTGATATGCACGTTCACCTTAGAGATCCAGGATTTACCCACAAAGAGGATATCTATACAGGGTGCAATGCGGCAATCACTGGAGGTATCACTTCAGTTTTGTGTATGCCAAACACCAAACCAGTCATTGATAGCGCCGACACAATCAATTATATCCACCTTAATGCGAACAGGGCAAAGGCAAAGGTATACGTCTGTGCTTCCATTACAAAAGGGCTAAGTGGAACTGAACTTTGTGATTTTGAGCAATACAAATCGCTTGATGTTAAGGCTGTATCAGATGATGGTAGACCCGTCGAGTCTGATGAAATCATGGCAAATGCAATGAGTGAGGCAAAGAAAAATAATTTAACAATCATATCACATTGCGAGGATTTGCAAATCGTCGCTGGTGGTATTATGCATAAGGGTAGTATGAGCGAAAAGCTAGGTGTTTATGGGATAGACAGATTGTCTGAGGACAATATGACTGCAAGAGAACTGTATATTGCAATGGAAACCAATACAGCAATTCACATTGCCCATGTTAGCACAGCGATGTCTACAGCGCTTATTCGTGAGGCAAAAGCACGTGGCGCTGATGTAACAGCTGAAACTTGTCCACATTACTTTGCCTATACTCATGAAAAGCTGAAATCTCGTGATGCTGACTACAGAATGAATCCACCATTGCGTGAGCAAGAGGATGTTGATGCAATCATTGAGGGTATCAAAGACGGTACATTTGATTGTATCGTAACTGATCATGCACCACATAGTAAGTCTGAAAAAAGCGATTTCTTAACAGCTCCTAACGGAGTTGTGGGCATGGAAACTTCACTCGCCGCATCAATTAAGTTTTTAGTTGAGCCCAAGCACATTACAATGTATAAGTTAGTTGAGTTAATGTCAACTAATCCTGCAAAAATTTTAGGGCTAAATGCAGGTAGTTTAAAGGTTGGTATGCCAGCAGATATCACAATTTTAGACGAAAACATGGACTGGACAGTACTGCCTGAGAGATTGCAGTCTAAATCAAGAAACTGTGCCTTCAAATTTGAAAAGCTAAAGGGCAGAGTGAAATATACTTTCGTTGATGGCGAGATTGTCTATGTAATGCGCTACTAGACACACGTTGATAATTCTTGCTAGTTATTATATAAAATAAAAAGGAGAACACAGTATGTCAATGGACAAATTAATCAAAAAAATTATAGAAACCAAAAACCCAACTGTAGCAGGACTTGATCCAAAACTTGAATATGTCCCAAATTATATCAAGGAAGCAGCTTTTTTAAAATATGGTCACACACTTGAAGGGGCATCAGAGGCGTTGCTTGTTTATAATATGGGTCTGATTGATGCACTTTGTGACATTGTGCCTGCAATCAAACCGCAAGCCGCTTACTACGAGATGTACGGCTGGCAGGGAGTTCGCACACTAGCAAAGACAATTGAATATGCAAAGTCAAAAGGTATGTATGTAATCACTGACGGCAAGCGTAATGATATCGGCACAACAATGGAAGCATATGCAACAGCACATCTTGGTAAGATTTCTATTGGGGATACTGAAATTGAGCCTTTTGGTGCAGATGCACTTACAGTAAACGGTTACCTTGGAACAGATGGAATTTCCCCATTGCTTGGTGTTTGTAATCAATATGACAAGGGGATATTTGTACTTGTAAAAACCTCAAACAAGTCAAGTGGAGAACTTCAAGATAAGATGATTGGCGATAAGCACATCTATGAAATCATGGGTGAGATGTGCGAAAACTGGGGAAGTCAAGCGATGGGCAACTATGGCTACAGCTCAGTTGGTGCGGTGGTTGGGGCAACCTATCCAGAACAACTTGCAGAGCTTAGAAAAAAAATGCCACACACATTCTTCCTAGTTCCAGGTTATGGAGCGCAGGGTGGTGGAGCAAAAGACGTAAGCTATGGATTTGATAAAAATGGTCTTGGTGCAATTGTAAACTCTTCACGAGGAATTATGTGTGCATACCAGCAAGAAGGTTGCGATGAAAAAGAATATGCAAACGCCGCTCGTCGTGAGGCAATTAGAATGAGAGACGATATCACAGCAAACATAAACAATATAACAGTATAAAACATTAAGTTTTAAACTGTAAAATAAATTTACCATGCAGGCAATTTACCTATTTGCAAACTGTATGCGATATGGGTGGAACGTCATGCTCCTAAGGAGGCAAACTATGAATAATCAAACAAAAAAGGCATATTTGCTGTTGGCAAATGGTATGATGCTTGAAGGCAAATCAATGGGACTCGAGGGCACAACCATTGGAGAAATCGTATTTACTACAGGTATGACTGCCTATCAAGAAACTTTGACAGATCCAAGTTACTACGGACAGATTGTAACCCAAACTTTTCCGCTGATTGGTAACTATGGAACAAACTCAGAGGATTTTGAGTCAGATGATACATATCTAAGCGGATATATTGTGAGAGAGCATTGTGCCCTCCCTTCAAATTTTCGCTGTGAGAAAGATTTAGATAGCTTCCTAAAAGAGCATAAAGTAGTTGGACTTTGCGACATAGATACACGTAAGTTAACTAGGATAATTCGTGAAAGCGGCGTTATGAATGGTATGATTACCACAAACGAGATTACAGACAAAGAAACTGCGTTAAAAGAAATTAATGCTTTTACCATAAAAGATGCAGTGAAAAATGTTTCCTGCACTGAGTGTGTTTCTTATAAGTCAATCATCGAACCAAAATATGACATCGTTTTGTTTGATTATGGACACAAACGCAACATCATGCGTGAACTAACCAAACGTGGTTGTAACGTAACTGTTGTGCCATATGACACTACCGCAGTGCAAATAAAAGCACTTAATCCAGATGGAATTATGCTTTCAAACGGACCTGGTGATCCTGCTGAAAACGTTGAAGTAATAAAAAATCTGCAAGATATTTTGGCACTCCAAATTCCTCTTTTTGGTATCTGCTTGGGGCATCAGTTGCTCGCTCTTGCAAGCGGTGCAAAAACTACAAAACTGAAATATGGACATCGTGGTGCAAATCAGCCGGTGATAGACAAAGCACTTGACCGCACGTTTATTACAAGTCAAAATCATGGCTATGCTGTTATGTCCGAAACGATAGATGCAAGTGTTGGCGAGGTTAGCCATGTGAATGCAAATGATAGATCTTGTGAAGGCATTATATATAAAAATGCACCTGCCTCAACGGTTCAATTCCACCCAGAAGCAAAGGGTGGACCACAGGATACCTCTTATTTATTCGATAGATTTTTGAGCATGATTGACAAGGAGGGAGCAAAATAATGCCACTTAGAAAAGATATAAAAAAAGTACTTGTAATCGGTTCAGGACCAATTGTCATCGGGCAAGCAGCAGAGTTTGACTATGCAGGAACACAGGCTTGTCGTGCACTTAGGGAAGAAGGGCTAGAAGTAGTCTTAATCAACTCAAATCCAGCGACAATTATGACAGACAAAGCAATGGCGGATAAAATTTATATTGAACCACTGACATTAGACGTTGTAAAACGTGTCATTGAGATAGAAAGACCAGATAGTTTGCTTTCCAATTTAGGCGGACAAACAGGGTTGACCCTTTCCATGCAGTTAGCAAAAGAGGGCTTTTTGGAAAAACATAACGTGAAGCTTTTGGGTGCAAATCCAGAAACAATTGACAAAGCAGAGGACAGACAGCTTTTTAAAGATACCATGGAGAAAATTAATCAGCCTTGTATCCCTTCAAAGGTAGTTGAAAATCTACAAGATGCACTTGACTATGCAAATACAGAGTTAGGTTATCCTGTTATCATCCGTCCAGCCTTTACAATGGGCGGATCTGGTGGAGGAATAGCAAACGATGAAAAAGAGCTGAAAGAGATTGCTGCAAACGGACTTCGTCTATCTCCAATCACTCAAATTCTAGTAGAAAAATGTATTTCAGGCTGGAAAGAAATCGAGTTTGAAGTAATCAGAGATAGCAAAGGCAACGTAATCACGGTCTGCTCAATGGAAAACTTTGATCCAGTGGGCGTTCATACAGGCGACAGTATCGTTGTTGCTCCAGCAGTAACGCTGTCAGATAGAGAATATCAAATGCTTAGAACTGCTTCCCTTGAAATTATCACTGAGCTAGGGGTTGAGGGTGGTTGTAACTGCCAGTTTGCACTTGAGCCAGAGAGTTTCAACTATGCAGTCATTGAGGTTAACCCTCGTGTCTCCCGTTCTTCAGCACTCGCATCAAAAGCAACAGGCTACCCAATTGCAAAGGTTGCTGCAAAAATTGCAATTGGCTATTCACTTGACGAGATTGTAAATGCTGTAACAGGCACTACATTTGCTTGTTTTGAGCCTGCAATTGATTACTTAGTTGTTAAATTTCCACGTTGGCCTTTCGATAAATTTGTTTATGCGAAACGAACTCTCGGCACACAAATGAAAGCTACTGGTGAGGTAATGAGCATTGGTACTTCATTTGAGCAAGCAATTATAAAGGCAATTCGTGGTGCAGAACTAAAGCTTGATACGTTAAATCTTCCAAAGCTACAGGGTAAATCTACAGCAGAGATTGAGCAGTTGCTTTATAATGTTGACGATGAGAGAATTTTTGTTGTGTTTGCTGCGTTAAAACATGGCATTTCAATAGATAGAATTCATGAAATCACAATGATTGACGAGTGGTTCTTGGGCAAGCTTAGGAACCTAGTTGAACTTGAGGCTTGGCTCTCTAAGGGTGAGCTTACAGAAGAAAAATATGACCTTGCAAAAAAATGGGGTTATCTAGACAAAACTATCGAGCGAATTTCAAATCAAAAGTCAAATTGGCATAAATTTGCAAGCTTTAAAATGGTTGATACTTGTGCCGCAGAGTTTGCTGCACAAACTCCATATTTTTACTCAACATATGACGAAGAAAATGAGGCAAAAGAATTTATTGAAAACCACCCAACTGATAAGAAAAAAGTGATCGTTTTCGGTTCGGGACCAATCCGCATTGGACAGGGCATTGAGTTTGACTATTGTTGCGTTCATTGCGTATGGGCACTAAAACAAAATGGTTTTGAAACAGTCATTGTCAATAATAACCCTGAAACCGTTTCGACCGACTTTGATACAGGTGATAGATTGTATTTTGACCCACTAACGATTGAAGACGTGCAAAATATTCTTGAAACTGAAAAGCCATATGCAGTGGTTGTACAGTTTGGTGGGCAAACTGCAATTAGCTTAACAAAGCACCTAGATGCACTTGGAGTAAAAATCCTTGGTACTTCAGCAGACAGCATAGATGCGGCAGAAGATAGAGAGCGTTTTGACAAAGTGCTTGAGAAATGCAAAATCCCACGTCCAGAAGGTGGAACTGTATTTACAACGGATGAGGCGCTCGTTATTGCTGGAGGATTAGGCTATCCTGTGTTGCTAAGACCTTCCTATGTGCTTGGTGGACAGAACATGATTATTGCCCATTCTGATCAAGATGTTGTTGAGTATATGACGATTATAACCCGCCAACACCTTGAAAATCCTGTGCTTGTTGACAAGTATATGATGGGTATCGAGGTTGAAGTTGACGCAATATGTGACGGTGACAACTATCTAATTCCTGGTATTATGGAACATATTGAAAGAGCTGGAGTTCATTCTGGCGACAGCATCTCGGTATATCCTGCACAAAATTTGTCGCAAAAAATAAAGGCTACAATCATTGATTACACAGGCAAACTTGCTCGTGAACTGAAAGTCATTGGACTTATGAATGTGCAGTATGTTGTCTACAATGATGAGGTATATGTTATCGAGGTAAACCCTCGTTCTTCACGCACCATTCCCTATATCAGCAAGGTAACAAATGTTCCTATGGTTGATATTGCTACAAGAATTATGCTTGGTGAAAAGTTAATTGATATGGGTTATGGCACAGGACTTTACCCTGATGGCGATTACATTGCGGTAAAAGTGCCAGTATTCAGCTTTGAAAAATTGCATGACGTTGATACACACCTAGGCCCTGAAATGAAATCTACTGGTGAGGTTTTGGGTATTGCTAAAACCTTTGAGGAAGCCTTGCTTAAGGGTTTGCTTGCAGCAGGTAACAAACTAAAAACCACTGGTGGCGTATTCATTAGCGTTCGAGATTCTGACAAGCAAGAAATTATAGAGATTGCAGAAAAATTTGAGCAAATGGGCTTTGATTTGTACGCAACAGCAGGAACAGCAAACACATTAAATAAGAATATGATTGCTACTAACGCTGTACGTAAGATAGGTGATGACAATGAAAATAACGTCATTCCATTGCTTGATAGCGGGAAAATTGACTATGTAATCTCAACCTCCGCAAAGGGCAGAATGCCTGCAAGAGATAGTGTTAAAATTCGCAGAAAAGCTGTTGAACATGGAATTATTTGTTTAACTTCACTTGATACTGCAAACGCTATTGCAGATGTTTTGTTGACTGGAAAAAACGTGAATGATATTCATCTGATTGACATTACAAAAATATAATATTTAATTCATCAGAAACCGCCTTTTTAGGCGGTTTTTCTTGTAAAATTAGTTTAAATGTGCTATAGTTTTAACTAAATAAGTAAAAAAATGGGTAAAATAATATAATTAGGAATTTGAAGTAATATCTATCCAATGAATAAAAAAGCAATACTTTTTATTTTAAAAGCTGACATTACTCATTACGATAAAATTAGTATAGGACGTGAACTGATGGAAAAAATTGAGTCTCGTGTAACGGAGCAAAGTGTTACTGCTGCAAGAAAAATTATAGACGAAGTAAAAAATGCTGTAAAGGGCAAGGATGAAATCATCGAAAGGGTATTGCTTGCCATTTTATCAAGGGGGCACATTTTGCTAGAGGATATCCCAGGTGTTGGCAAAACAACCCTAGCAATTGCTTTTTCTAAGGCGATGCAACTCGACTATAACCGTGTCCAGTTTACACCAGACGTTATGCCAAGCGATGTAACTGGATTTTCTATGTATAAAAAATCTACTGACAGCTTTGAATTTGTTAAGGGAGCGGTACTTTGTAACCTGTTTTTAGCAGATGAAATCAATCGGACTTCCTCAAAAACGCAGTCTGCATTGCTAGAAGTAATGGAAGAGGGACGTGTGACTGTTGACCTTAAAACCTATGAAACCCCAAAGCCATTCACAGTCATTGCAACCCAAAATCCAATTGGATATGCTGGAACACAAATGCTTCCGGAGTCACAACTTGACCGTTTTATCGTTAGACTTTCTATGGGATATCCAGACGCAAACAGTGAGCTTCAAATTCTAAAATCAAAAGGAAATTCAACTGAAAATAATGAAGTTAATGCAGTTGTTTCCTCCAATGATATTATCAAAATGCAAGAAGAAGTGGACGATATTTTCGTTCATGACTCCATTTATGCGTATATTATTAGTCTGGTTGAGAAAACAAGACAGCATGAGCTAATTGAACTCGGTGCAAGCCCAAGGGGCACGATTGCCCTAATGAGAATGGCAAAAGCCAAAGCGTTTATGTCAAAGCGTGACTATGTAATTCCTGCTGATGTGCAATATGTAATGGAATGCACGTTGGTCCACAGGTTGGTATTAAAGCCGAAAGCTAAAATTTCTAATACGACTTCAAATGCGATTATTGAGGCAATTAGACTTTCAACTGCTACTCCAAAATTAAGCTAGAAGGCGGAATTTCAATGCTAAAGTCTAGAATTATATATACGTTGTTGTTGCTTGGTGCAATAGGGTTTTACTTATTCTATGGGGAATATCTTGCATTTGTAGCATTGGCGTTTGTTGTTTCGCTACCGTTTTTTTTATATGCAATTACACTGATTACAAGCAGAAAAATTGTGGTAAAGTTTGCAGATTGTAAGACTATAGCGCAAAAGTTGACTTCAACAGAAGCTCAGGTTGAAGTGGACAACGAGTCTATGCTCCACATAGTTACAGCAAAGCTAACGATAGTGAGCGAAACTGTGTTTTCAAATGATAAGTTAAAAGAAATGATTTTCATTCCAATCAATGCAAATCAAATTACAACCATAAAAACTGGAGTAGTTTCAAAATACTGTGGCGATGTCAAAATTACATTGAAAAATGTAAAGCTGTATGATTTTTTATCTTTAACAAGCCATACCAAAAGGCTCAACAAGAGTTTGAAAGTTGCAGTGTTACCAAATGTCTATGAGATTAATGCTAATCCCAATATAGTTGTCGCTCCAGACGATGAAAGTCACAGTTATTCAACCACGAAGTCTGGCGACGATGCCTCACAGGTGTTTGATTATCACGAATATCATGAGGGGGATAAGGTAAAAAATATTCATTGGAAACTGTCTACAAAGCTTGATAAACTAATGGTGAAAGAGTTTTCACTGCCAATTTCCAGTGCAGTTTGTATCGCCCTAGAACTTGGCGATTGTGAGAATAAAGCCAATCAACTCGCGCAGATTGATGCACAAATTGAAACGTTTACCTCAATTTCATCTTGGCTTTTTGCTAAGGGGGTCCCACATGAAACCCAGTGGTATCACCCTGTCGATTCCTGTGCAGTAAAAATGAAACTAGCAAGTGTGGATGACTTATTTTTATCAATTGAGCATCTATACAACACAAAACCTCATTTAGGAAATATGCTGTTAGATGAAATTGCGAGTCGCACAATCAAACCTAAAATATCCCATATGATTTATATTACTAATTCAATTGACAATAGCGCATTGAAATCAATTTTTGAGCTTAATGAGAGCATCGGTGTGACCATAGTTTATATAAAAGAAGAAAATTATAGCGTATCTGATGAACTTAAACAAGCACTTACAGCTGTAGAAATTAATCTTATTGAGGTGAATACATCTAC
>JBAQWI010000352.1:0-2184 GCA_049298835.1 Oscillospiraceae bacterium | reverse complement strand
ACCATTGTATTATATGAACTTTGCTCTTGTTTGCTTGGGTCAAAGTCCTCACCATACCCTACAGGAAGAAGTACAGATGTATCAAAGGTTTTTGTCAAAATTCTTGTTTTACGATTTTCGCTAGATTCAAACAATATTTTAATTGGTTTTGCAGAACTAGTTACAATTGGAAGCTGTTGGCTCTTTAATTGTTTGCCAAAATCCTCATCTGCAGCTTGATTGATAACATTGAAAAAATTCTCAATTGCATTGCTTGGGTTTGTTTCAATAATTGTTTCATTCCCAACTTCCATACCCCATTGAGCTAAAAATGTTTTAAGGACTGGTCCAATTTCAACATTTGGAGAAGCAACAAATACAAGTGATTTATCAAATTTCCCATTATTGTCTAGGTATGTCTCAAGTTTTTTAACGTTTTCAACGCTCAAATCCGCTGCGGGCTGTGGTAAAATCACAAATTTTGCTTCTTTGTTAATTTCATCCGTTAGGATATTTTGCTCAACAACGCTATAGTTATTTGAAGTAAGCAAATTTTTGTATCCAGTAACATCTACGTTATCTAATCCAGTTAAAAGAGAAACTGTAGTTGGATTTTTATCCGTTGCATACATCAAAGCAGATGTCATTACTTGCTCTGCTTTTGAACTTAGTATTGTTCCGCCAGCTTCCGTTTGTTGTTGGCTAAACAATGAATTTATACCAACTTTTTTTGTTCTCAAAGCAGACTCAACAAAAATATCTCCTGTTGCAAATTTTTCACTAGGATATTTTTTTGCAAAGTTTGGTTCTTTGGTTAAATCAAGAAATTTAACTGAAATTTTATTTGAGTATTTTGCGTAGTTTTTAATAATTTCAAGTGCCTGTTTGCTATCAGCTGAGCCATCAAGCTCTGCCTCTTCTGCACAAACTGTAATTGTTACGTCAGACTCGATGCCTTTTACATAATCAATACTTTCTTGTGTTAATGCAAAGCGATTGTCCTTTGTAAGGTCGATGGAAAGTGGATATCTTTCTAGTAACATTGATGCAACCACGTTTACTAAAATAATTCCAACTATAAATCCGACTGTGATAATTGTCGCTAAAGAACCGTGTTTAAAGCGACGACTTTTAAATATATTCATCTTCATACACTTTATCCTCCTTAGCTCCAACGTTTTCTCTCAATCAATCTTACAGTCAAAAAGTTAAATACAACTATAATGCTGATAAAAAAGACTATATGAGAAATATTTAATATTCCGCTTACAAAATCATTGTAGCGACTTGTGAATGATAGTTCTTTAATAATTGTCGATATAAACGACAAGTTTGGTGGAATGATTTGCGCGATTGTATCAAATGCAAAGATAAACATCATCACAGCAAAGGAAACAATTGCAGAAATCATTTGATTTTCTGTCAAACTTGAAATTAAAAGTCCAATTGATATCAATGCACCGCCAAGTAGTGCTAGCCCTAAAAAGTTCCCTAGGAAAATGTTCCAGTTTGGTGTAGTGAAAGTAGCTAGAATAACAATATAAACAACTGTTGATGCAATTCCAATTAAAAACATTACCAATGCTGCAAAATATTTACCCCATACAACTCCACTTGTATTAACTGGAGAAGTAAATAGCAACTGATCAGTCTTAAGCTTTTTATCCTCGCTTAAAAGTCTCATTGTTAAAATTGGTATAATCATCATTACAATTGAAAGTAATGATTGAAATATATACTCAATATAAGAAACGCTATTTGCTAACATATATGTAAAGAAATAGCCTGATGCAACCCACATTACAATTATAAATGCATATCCTAGTGGCGAGTAAAAGTAAGAGCGTAGCTCTCTTTTAAAAATTGCACCCATTATTTTTCACCCCCAACATTCTCTTTGGTTAGTTGTAAGAAAATTTCCTCAAGGGTTAGTTCACTTGAGCGAAGCCCTAGTAGTGGCCAATTTCTTTCACAAAGACGTTTGAAAATTTCACGTCTAATATCAACTTCTTCTTCAGCTTCAATTTGATATTCATAAACTCCATCTTCACGTTTTCCAAGAGTATGAACCTGATGCATTCCAGTGATAGCTTGAAGTGATTTAAACACTTCTGGCTCTGGCCCATCAATTAAAATAGTATAGTGACGATCAGTTGACATATTTTTTGATAGATTGGCTGTTGTATCATCTGCAACAAGCTTACC
>JBAQWI010000351.1:0-2722 GCA_049298835.1 Oscillospiraceae bacterium | reverse complement strand
CGCCTATGTTGCAGTCTGCAAGACTATTTCTGTTCAGGTTTCAGGTTTTGGATCGCGCGACCACCCAGGCGAAACCGAGCGCATGGATTTCGTCGAGAAGCGAAACTTTCGCAAATTCTGTCTGAATGGACCGGAACACCTATAGACTGGCCTATAACAATAAGATAGCCGCACGTTGATAAATGGTGAAGACTGAACAACACCACGCAGACCAGCGAGGCGAGAACATGCCATAATATAGTATTTATTTTTCACGCTTAGCTTGCAGTTAATCTAATTTATTACGTTCCATTATAATTTAAAAAATAAATTAATAATATTTAAAAAAATAAATTTCCAATCAAACTTCTGAGTAGAACTTGCAGGTTCATGCAAGTACGTTAACATCCAGATCCAGTGTTTAATCCAGACCCCTTGAGTTTGAGGGGAATTTCAAATATATGTGCACGGGTCGTTTAATTTTTCTTGGGAGTGGCAAACGAAGGAGTCCGAGCAAATTGAACAATTTCAGGTTGGCGTGCGTTGAAACACATTTAAAACAATTTTTTTACTTTGTCACACAATAAATTTTTTTACTGTGTCACACAATAAAATTGTACCGATCCAATTTTTTTTGGGTTGAAATGTTTGGGGGAATTTCAGATTTTTTTGGGGGGAGGTATCAATTTTTTGGGGAGAAAGTCCCCCCCCCAAGCAGCCTGGATGAAACACTGGTTAAAATCTAGACAGACTGGCGTAATCAATCAAATAGTCGCCAGGTGCTCTGTGGTCGGGGCCTTCGAATTCGACCACCGTAGCCCCTGCGAGTCGTAAAAGGCGACAAATTGGGGGTAGTGGGACAGGAAAGGCATCTGCCACTATACACGTATTGAATTTGCATGAGGTGAGGGTTTTTGGAACCCAATATAGGCAAATTTTCGCGATGTCTCCTTAGAAGCCCCTCGGGATTAAGAGGTCTGGGGAGTATCATAAGCTGCCCTAGCGGGGTCTGGGGCGGAGCCTCAACCGCAAACGCTTTTTTTCTTAGTCTTTTTCATTAAAATTCAAAAAAATTACAACTAAAAAACATCGCAGTAATATCGTCCTGTACTGTTTTATGTTACATGACTTCCCCTCATTGGCTTCGCATTCACAATACTATGACGTCAGTGTTCCATGGCTTGGTTGTGAAACACAATATAGATTAAATTAAGCTGATGCCAGACTACGTGCGCCCTGAGGCAAGGGCGCATGCGAGTGGGCGCAAGCGCCCGGGCGCAAGAGAAAATCACGCAATATTATCCTTATAATATTACGTAAATTTCTCTTGCTCCCGGGCGCATGCGCTCTTGCCTCAGTGAGGCAAGATGTCTTTTTTTTGTATTTAAACATATTTAATGGTTAACATACAGCAATATGCCACAAGATGATCACCAATAGAAACTTAACTAACAAGTAGTTCGATGGTTACATAAATAATAAGGATCAACAAATTCATAAAAAATATTAGATATCGTAAGCAATATTTCTATAATTGAAGTGAGGCGCCTCAGGGCGCACGTAGTGTGGCATCAGCTTTACACTCATCATACAGCTCCTTCTAATTTTGTCCTGCGCATATTGATTGAGGCTCGGAGAGTTAGAAAAAAAACTGACCATGAATAAAAATGAGTTAAAAAGAACCACAGGTCATTGGATAAGACTAGAAACACAGGTTCTCGTCCGTCAGATCACCGAAGCTATAGTCCGTTTAGATCCTGGATGTGTGACCGCCTGGTAATACTGCAATTTATGACACATTGTACTACACAGCGGGGTGAAATTTGATTTATTTCATTTAATTAAAAAAATTAATTTTGCATTTTAGTCCACATCTATTATAAAATATTGCAATTTACATTTTTTTTAACTATACAATGAATAGTATTATTTGTAGTTTTCTAAACTTTTCTATAGTAGTAAATTTCTATCGCTGGGAGAACATAGCTTGTTAATTCTTTATAGATTTATTCATTTTATTTATTGCGTTAAAATTCATTATTGTTCCCCGTTTTTATAGCCACAAACAAATAAAATTGGCGGGGTCTAGCTAAACCACTCAATGTCACAGATTACTTTAAAACTCTATATATATACAAAAATTATATATAATTATTACTAATAATTTATTCTTATTCTGCACTGCACTGCAATATTTTCATCTTCCAACTATTTTGTTCATTGTAATATTAAGTTAATTATAGACTGTTGAGAATATTGATTTCTTCATTATCTTCATTGTGTCGCTTAATCGTCGTTCAGGTGACATTTGTATGCGTCCCATATATATTATGTATGCACGACTTACATTTATGTATGTGACATTTGTAAGTGCTCCGCACATTTATGTATGCCCGACTTACATAATGCTGCATACATTTTTGGTCGAGCCGCATACATAAATGTAAGGGACGCATACATATGTCACATATATCCCACATATATGCGACGCATACATAAAAGCCGCCAATCTCATACATTTATGTAAGGGACACATACATTTCTGCATATATAAATGTAGGGGAAATGTAAGGCTCTCATACATAAATGTATGAGCGACATATATGAAACCGCCAATCTCATATATGTCTCTCATATATGTCATATATGCGTGTTCCGTATGGGCATGGAACACGCACTGATACAAATTCAAATTACCATAATCAAACTAGAGGTACAAGCACAATTAAACAAACAGTACCAC
>JBAQWI010000350.1:0-8155 GCA_049298835.1 Oscillospiraceae bacterium | reverse complement strand
GTGTTGGGCGAAATTCTATTGCAGCGGAGGTTGTAATGCGAACAACCTACAATATGCAGGCGGAATTTTAAATCCACATAAATTGTCTTGTGACCTAGAGAAAAAACGTCTTGAATGTGCAATTATGATTAAAGCAGCACTCGCATAATAGGTGGGACTGGCAAAATCTTTGCACTTTATGTTATCGCTAGAAAATAACTTTGGCGCTTGTGTTGTTTTTACAACGTGAGCTACAGAAGGAGTGGGGAAAAATGAATTGTGTTGGTTTTATTGGGGCAGGAAATATGGCAACTGCAATTATTGGGGGTATTTTCAAAGCCAATATTTGTGACGCTATGTTTGCTTTTGATTTGGATGAGAATAAACTTGATAATTTGAAAAAATATGGAGTTATTGCCCAAAGTTCATCAAATGAACTTGCTAAAAAAGTAAATTATCTG
The DNA here is from genome assembly GCA_049298835.1 of Oscillospiraceae bacterium. GTDB lineage: Bacteria > Bacillota > Clostridia > Oscillospirales > Ruminococcaceae > Paludihabitans. The sequence continues at coordinate 7,715 of JBAQWI010000350.1, read as the reverse complement.
CTTTTAGCTGTAAAACCTCAGCATATTAAAGCTGTGTTAGAAAACATTAAGGCTGATATAAAGCAGGATACCGTTATAATTTCCATCGCCGCAGGGATAACAGGGGGCTATATTTCTAAGGTGTTAGGTTTTAACGCAAAGGTTGTCCAAGTTATGCCCAATACGCCGTTAATGCTATCTTATGGGGCAACTGCCATATCAAAATCAGATTATGTTTCAGATGTAGAGTTTAATTATGTGAAATCTATCTTTGATTGTGCAGGAAAAACGGAGATTGTACCCAAAGAGAAAATGAATGAAATTATTCCTATCAACGGAAGTTCTCCAGCTTTTATCTATAAATTTGCAGAGTGCTTTATCAATTATGGTAAGTCTGTTGATTTGGATGAAAAAGTATGCCTTACTCTATTTTCTCAATCGCTAATTGGTAGTGCGAAAATGCTTACTGATTCAGGTCTTAGTATAGAGGAGCTAATCACTATGGTGTCCTCTAAAGGTGGAACTACGATTGCGGGATTAGATGGACTCAAAGCAATGAAGCTTGAGGATGCAGTGCAAACTGCTTGCGAAAAATGTGTAAAACGAGCATATGAGCTAACACTAGAATAATACACATTTTCTTAACATATATATTTAAAAAATATGTTAGGATGATTAATATGCAGGGGACAAGTATTAAAAAAGAAGATTATAGAGCTAGTTACTCTTTAATTTTGCTCGCAGGGATGTTTATTATTGGGATGATATATGGTGTTTTGCTGATAAAATCAAACTCTGATACATTAGCAAATACGATTTTGATTATTACAAATGAATATACAATAAAACTTCAGCAACAAACTATTTTACAGAGTTTTATGAGTTCATTTGCATCAACATTTATTTTTATACTTTTACCTTATCTACTGGGATATAGTGCAATTGCCCAACCGTTAATTATACTTGTACCATGGTTTAAAGGACTAGGATTAGGCTTCTTTATGGCGAATCTTTATACAAGCTATGGTTTTAGCGGGATTGGGTTTTGTGCATTGGTTATCATGCCATCGACGCTGGTCGCTTTATTCTGTATAGTCATTGCAAGTAGGGAAGCTCTAAAGTTGTCTAACTTGTTCTTTCAAAGTTTTGCGTCAAAGCGTAATCTTGCTGTTTGTTTTACCACAATAAAACTATATAATCTAAAATTATTGGTGCTGTCAGTTATTTCAGTTACTGCATCAATAGTTAACGTTGTTTGTGTGTTATTGTTTTCAAGATTGTTTCATTTTATATAAAAATATCGGAGGTTTATTATGGGGTTTTTGGGATTTGGAAATTATGCGAAGCCAGGTAAGGGTGTAAAAAAAGGGGAAGCTGAAAAAAAGAGAATTTTTCAATTTACCGAACTATATTTCAGAAAATTTTCTAAATTAATACAACTGAATTTACTGTATGTTATAGTTTGCATTCCATCTATTGTGGTTGGTTTTGGTGCAATTTATCTAGTTGGAACACTATTTCAAAGCTCACAAGTATTTTCGCTTTTAGCTACTATAATAGGAATTATTGCTGTCGGATTTACTGGACCCCCAACTGCGGCTTTAATGAGAATTGCTAGATACTTTGTTGAAGAAAAACCTGTATTTTTAATGAGTGACTTTTTTCAAGCCTTCAAAGATAATTTTAAACCAGCATTTTTAGTTGGTTTAATCAATGGTGGTTTGACTTATGTGATATTTCAAGCGTTTACTTTTTACTATGCAAAGACAATGATTTCTTCAGTACTGTTCTGGATACCACTAATGTTAATTATATTTGTTGCTCTTGTTGCTGTAATGACAAATTTCTATACATACCTGGCGATGGTATCGGTTGACTTGGACTTTAAAAGTTTAATTAAGAACTGTGTTTCATTTGTATTCCTAGGTGTAAAAACTAATTTTATAACACTTTTCTTTGTATTGCTTATTTTAGGTCCTTGTATTTGGTATTTTCCAATTACTATACCAGCGTTTCTTGTAATTACTTTTTCAACTGTTGCAATGATCGTAGCTTTTAACTCGTTTCAACACATATATAAGTACTCTATAAAACCGTATTATGTTATGAATGGTTTAGAAGATCCATATGAAATTAAAGAAGATGGGGAAGAATCTATTTTCGAAGATACTACTGTATAAATTAAAAGAGCAGTCTGTCCAAAAAGACGACTGCTCTTTCGATTTTTTTGAATAAAGTGCACACAAAAGAAATTTATTGGGTTTTTTAGAAAATATGTATTGACAATCGAGTCTATTCTTGATATAATATAAAACGTTGCTAGTGCAGTTAGATGCAGATGCGGGTGTAGTTCAATGGTAGAATTCCAGCCTTCCAAGCTGGCTGCGTGGGTTCGATTCCCATCACCCGCTCCATTTTCTTGTTCTAACTTTATTTTTTTGTTAGCAACATATATGCGCCCATAGCTCAGTTGGATAGAGCAACTGCCTTCTAAGCAGTAGGCCACAGGTTCGAATCCTGTTGGGCGTACCAAGGGTACAGTACTAATTATGGTGGATATAGCTCATTCGGTTAGAGCGCCAGGTTGTGGTCCTGGAGGTGGTGGGTTCGATCCCCATTATCCACCCCATTTTATCTGTGCTGGGGTATCGCCAAGCGGTAAGGCACAGGACTTTGACTCCTGCATTCCGATAGTTCGAATCTATCTACCCCAACCATATTCGTACGTCAAGTATGACACAAAAAAAGCATTCCTTCGGGAATGCTTTTTTTGCACCTAAATGGCTTGCTTACTGGGTTTGTAGGCTATTATAGGGAGTGCATTATACATGCCTTCTAAAATTAAATTTTATTTATAGGGGGATATATTCAACACACCAATATAGTATAGGCAGTTTTACTGGGAATGATAGCATTTTAATGCGGAATACTGGTGCCCTAGATAACAAAGGTTTAAGAGCACTGGTGTTTTATTATCTTATTTATAGATTAAGCTGAACACGTTCAATTTTCTTCCAACTGTGTGTGTCAATAAAGTAACTGATTGTTCCCAAAAACACATAAATAATTGCCAGAAAACGATAGGTAAAACATTCATATAGAACAAAACCAATAAATTTAATATAGTCCTTTAAGGAGAAAATATAATCATAACGATGTAATACAAAAAGAACGACTGCAAGCTGCATAAATGCTGTACAAAATGAAGTAAGCATAAGTGCACTTAATGACCATAATCCTAAGGTTGGAGATATAAGAATTAGAAGTGGGATAAGGATAGTAGAAAAAGAAACAAGCGTTCCCAGTATAAAAGAATCAAATAAAAAATAAACAGATGTAATAAAGCTAAAGTTTTTGAATAAATCGTCCCAATAATAAATTACGCAGTCTATAAAAGCTCTCTGCCATCTAAACCGTTGAATAATAAGATTTTTAAAATCTGCTGGACACTGCGTGTAGCAGATTGCCTCAGGAATGTATAACATTCGTTCACTTTTTTTATTTTGTTTTATATATTTTTGAAATTTAAGAGTAATATCCATATCTTCGCCTACTGTTCGTCTGAATCCGCCAACATTCAATAAAACATCTTTTTTAAAAGCGCCAAAAGCGCCGGCTATAACCGTAATAGCATTAAGACAAGAATGGGTGTATTTGTTAAGGCAGAATCCTGTTAAATACTGAATCATTTGATGTTTAATTAATGCATTGGTGTTTTTTAATGAAGGTTTTAAAGTACCATTATCATTAGCAAAACCTTGGGCTATATGAACCATGCCGCCAGCTGCAATGACTTTTGAAGAATCAAAAGCATGACTTATATATTTAAGAGAATCTTTTTCAAGTAAGCTGTCAGCATCTAAAGTAATAACAATATCATTGGTGCTGAAGTCAATTCCGGCATTGAGTGAATCGGCTTTTCCTCCATTATCTTTATCAATGACATAGACATTTGAATATACTGTTGAATGGTAAAATGAGTTAACCTTACCATACTTAAGCTTACGAACACCTTTACGGTTATCTTGTTCTAAACGTAATAATTTCATTAATACTCGCAATGTTTGATCCGTTGAACCATCATTTATAATGATAATTTCATGATGTGTGTAGTTTATATTAACAAGGCTTGTAAGACATTTTTCTATAACCAATTCTTCGTTATAAGCTGGAACGAGAATGGTAAGCCCTTTTTCATCTTCACTGTTAATATTAACGGCTGCTCTATTAGGCCTTTCTTTAATGAGAGGGAGGATACTATATACTAGCTGAAAAACAATAAAAAAAACAAATAATACATGCATATTTTAATTTCTCCTTACAACTTGAGTGGTTGTAAGTATAATAGTATTTATTTTAAAAATCAAATTTTAAATAAAAAAAATATTTGTATAAGTATCCATTTATTAACATTTATTTTATAATAAATATGTATAATTTTGTGTCAATTTTGTTGTAAAATTTAATTATAAAACAAAATTGTTATATAATTTTACAATAATGTTAATAATATCTATATGAATTGTAGAATATAATTTATATCCTAAATTTGACTATTACTATATAATTGTGTATGGTTATCTATATATTTACATTAGGAGGATAATATGGAAACGTTACAATTGGATAAACCAGAATTAATAGTAGAATTAAAATTCAATTTAAAAGCAGAACGTAAACCAAGAATAGTATATTTAGACATATTACGTGTTTTGTCTATTATAAGCGTCATTACTATTCACACAGTAGCAGGAAAAGTAGCAGACATTAACGCTTTAGGAGAACCCAGCTGGTGGTGGGCTAATGTACTAAACTGCATGACAAGATGGGCAGTACCTGTATTTTTTATGATTAGCGGAGTTCTGACATTAGATAGTCCTCAGTTAGATAATATTCCACGTTTTATCAAGTCACGTTTTTTAAAGATTGGCATTCCGTTTTTTATATGGTCTGTTATTTACACCCTTGTTATGGAAATTTACATTTTAGGTAAGGGCATTAGTTTCCCTGAAATATTGGGTATCATTTGTACAAATATTTTATTTGACAGATCATATTATCATTTATGGTTTGTTTACGATATTTTTATTATTTACCTCATATCACCACTTTTAAAGAAAATAGTTATAAATTCCACGAAAAAAGAACTTGAATATTGGTTAGGCTTATGGTTTATAGCAACTATTTTATATAGTTCTATCCAACAATTATTGATGTTTATTGGATTGAATGGATATACTTATATTCATATTCTCAATATACCGTTTGTTTTTGGATTAACAGGATACTATATACTAGGTTATTATTTACACCATTATAATTTACCCAAAAAGTTGAGGATGGTTATTTACATAGGCGCTGCTATATCGGTATTTTTCGCTATTTTTGGAACTTATACCTTATCTGTTTCTAAAAATATATTAAACGAAAGCTTGTATTCCCATTTTGCATTAACGACTGCTATTATTTCAATGGCCATTTTTATAGCTATTAAGAATATCAACTGGGAGAAATTTTTAGCAGAGAGTTTTCAAAAGCTTTTGGGAACATTAAGTGATGCAACATTTGGAATCTATTTAATTCACATGATGCTAATCATTAATTTTTCTGGTCGTTTAAGCTTTTTGTTATCAAAGTCATATGCTCTTTATACGATATCGATAATCATCATTAGCTTTGTACTAAGCTTTATCTTTGTAAAGCTTATACAACTAATCCCTTATGTAGGGAAAAATATAGTTTAATAACTGGGGGAATGAGTAATGTTAAAGAAAGAAATGACTATTGGAATTATTTTATGTGCTGTAATAGGAATAGCAGTCTGTGTAATATTCAAATTAACACAGACTAAACCTATACCAAATAATTTTGTGAAGGTCGCTTATTTGCCTATTTACAAGTCTTGGCGGGCTGAAGATGTCCAAGGAAATTTATTAACAGATGTAAATATTGCCTTTGCTACAATAACTCCTGATTGCACCATTCTCGTTAACCCAATAAATGAATTGGATTTACCAAAAGAGTTAGTAGCACTTAAAGAAAAGTATCCTCATCTTAAAATCAATTTATCAATTGGAGGATGGGGTTTAGATGGTTTTTCTGATATGGCTTTAACTAAAAAAACGCGTTCAATTTTTATTGAAAGTATTGTTTCATATCTGGAGTTATTTAACTTAGATGGAGTTGATATTGATTGGGAATTTCCAACGCAAGATGCTTCAGGGCTAACAAAGACGCGTCCTGAGGATACAAAAAACTTTATACATTTGATGAAAGAAATGCGTTCTGAGTTTAATAAACTTTATAAAACAAATAATAAAAAATATAGATTATCATTTGCAGCACCTATGAGTGATTGGGCAATTAAGGCTTTTGGAGTTAAAGAGGTAAGTAAAAGTGTAGATTATATTTATCTTATGGGATATGATTACATTGGAAGATGGTCTATGGTAACAGGACATCAAAGTAATTTGCTGGATTGTAAAGAAGCACCTGTTCATCAAAATACATATGAGGGGATACAGAGATATCTTAAGGTTTGCAAACCTGAAAAATTAGTTGTGGGTGTTCCTGCTTATGGCTATGGATGGAAGGGCGTTAATAATTCTAATAATGGGTTATTTCAAAGTGCAGCAACTGCAATATCCGCTGAAGAAATGGACTTAAGCTATAACAATTTGAAGGCAGGATATATTTCTAAGAATGGTTATACTAGATACTGGGATGATATATCAAAATCTGCTTATTTGTACAATGGTGATATTTGGATAACGTATGAGGATATAGAAGCAATTAGGTATAAAGCAGATACTGTAAAAACGCTAGGTTTAGGTGGCATGATGTATTGGGAACATACTCAAGATGTTACAGGGGATATTATTACAACTATTTCAGATGTATTAAGTGGACGGTAAATAAATTTACCACATAGCACGATATAGCTTTGTAAACTGGTATGAAGGAACAATTCATTCCGACCAAGGTTGGCATTACCAGATTAATCTCTGTCACCCTCATTTCTATAAAAGAAGAGATAGATTGAAAAATCTATCTCTTCTTTTATGTTGTTTGTTATGATGTAACTTTATTGGGTGAGATTATGCTGATCTGGCGAGATTACTCATTACTTCAATAAACAATTTAAAATCTTCAAAAGTTCCCACCGTAAAATGATCTAGGCTAAGAATAATACCATTGCATTTTCCAAACATTAACACATATGAGTGCTCCAAGGAATGGGTTTTCAGTATCTGCGCATATTCCACAGTCAAAGAAAATGAACCCTCTGATATGGTAATGTTATCCCCAAATAATACAATTGTTTTAAATTTTTTGCCATTGTGAATGTGTTTATCACTTTCCTTTAAGTTCCTTATCATAAGCAAAGGAGCAATAATGGTCACAAAAGCCGAGAGGAATAGAGAAATTCCAAATACAGTCGATAGTATGTAATCGTTATCAAAAAACGTGATAAACAGCATAACGAGCGCTACTACGGAAACAATTGTTCCCAAGACTCTCATCTTTCTGCAAAGCACTTTATTCACATATTCTGACAACATTTCATTGGTGGAATAATATTGATTTTCAAACTTTATGTCCATAATAATAATCCTCTTTGGTACAATATTAGCGTAGCTTGAACTGCTGACTACAGTTGGTTTACAAGCTATGCTTATTTATTTTATAATGAGAAGGTAATGGTCTGACGGAAACCTCTTTGAACTAAGCATCTA